>JAZRLT010000047.1:0-18787 GCA_045646995.1 Eubacteriales bacterium
GCCGACGATTGCTGATGCGATTTATAACGAAAAGCTTAAAAAGAAAAAAAGGGACTACCTCGCAGGATAGTCCCGAAAATTACATAAAAAAGGCCGATAATCCGCTTAAAATAAGCGAATTATCAACCTTTGGTGGTGGAGCCGAGGGGAATCGAACCCCTGTCCGAAAACCCATTCACGGTGTTTTCTCCGAGCGCAGTTCTTCATTAGGATTCCCCATCGGATATGCCGAAGAACAGGCTTATCCGGTCGGTAGCTTCATTAGTTCATGGAAGGGCTCAAAGCTTTGCCCGACACACGTTCACCGCTAAGTGACGCCGTATCCGAGGCCGCGGTACTCCACGGTACGACGGAAGCTGCGATTAGGCAGCTACTGCTAATTTGTTATTGTTAGCGTTTAATTTTAAGTTGCACATTTTTAGGAAGTTATGCGCTTCCGCTCGCTTACTCCGCTTCAAGATCCCCGTCGAAACCTTTACGGCCCCATAGAGATACCCGAAAGCATCTTTTATATTATTTTATGTTTTTTCAATTCATTTAGGATTATTTCCACCATTTGACCGATCAATTCTTCCTGACGCGATTTATCTATCGTAAGAAACTCCTGATTCGGGTTCACCGACGGATTTTTATAAAGCTTCGCCGCGTAAAGTATACGCTCGGTAATATCGTCGGGCGCGAAATAGTCGAAATAAACGTTAGGAAATTCCGAAACCGCGCTTATTATCTCAAGCGGACGGTAATTCGGGTTTTCCGAAACAAACCTATAATCAAGCTCGTACCAGCCGTTACGGATATTCGTTATATTCGCGCGCCAGAAGGGCTTTCCCCTCTCTTCGATAAAGGGATGGATAACGTCGCGGACATACACAGTATCGGTCAAAATATGAACGTAATAGCCGAGGAAAAGCGATTTTTTAAAATTATCCTCTTCGTTTTTACCGTACTTTTCGAAGAAGGCGTAATTATCCAAAAAGCGTTGCTCGTAGCTCACCTCGTCGCGCTTCCAATGGGAAACGTCCTTCGAGGGAAGGTAGGTAAAATCGTCAACCATTCTTCCGCTGTCGGGCGCGATACAGCCAACGTAATAGGCGGTTTCGTCAATAGAGCCGAGGTAGGGCGCGACCAATTCCGCGACGCGGAGGTGCATCATCCAAGTAGCCATTAATAACCACCCTTATCGGCGCGTTCGATCTCGCGCTTTGCGGATTTTTCCGCCTCAACGGCGCGTTTATCGTAAAGCTTTTTACCCTTACACAATCCCAATTCGACCTTTACCCATCTTCCTTTAAAATAAAGCGAAAGCGGGATTATCGAATATCCCTTTTGACCGACGAGCCCGAAAAGTCTGTCGATCTCGCGGCGGTGCATCAATAGCTTACGCGCGCGGTAAGGGTCACGGTTAAAGATATTTCCCTGTTCATAAGGGCTTATATGAATACCGTAGGCAACGAGCTCACCGTCGTCGATACGGCAAAAGGAATCCTTAAGATTAACCCTGCCGCCGCGGAGAGATTTGACCTCGGTACCGAAAAGCTCGATGCCTGCTTCGAACTTATCTTCGACGAAATATTCGTGATATGCCGCGCGGTTGTTCGCGATATTGCGTATAAGCTCGGACATTTGAGCTTCTCCTTTCAATCTTTTAGGATTTGTATTCTACACTATACTACCGAAAAAGTCAACCTATAATTTTTCCCAAGGTTATTTCTGCGTCGAAGCAGGGCTTATCGCCGGTCGTATTATACGCCGAAACAGTATAATTTACGCCGTTGTCCGAACGGTTTTCTCCGACGGATATCGAAAGCTCGTCGTTTATACGCGCTTCTTGACGGAAAATTATCTTAACTTCCTTGACGTAATCATCCTTGCGGTCGTATTCCGAAATAAAATCCATCGCGATGTCCGAATAGATACAGTTATTAAGATGGTCGTTTTCGTCAAGGTCGGAAAGCCTTACCGTACGTGTACCGCAATCTCGCACTTCCCCGTCGGGAACGATATTTCTCGGAAGATCGAGGCTTCCGCAATCGAGATTATGGGCAGGAATCTCAAAAGGAAAAAGCTTCGGGCGGACGATGGAGCGGTCGTCGTATTTAACGATAACCCATTGAGTCGTCGCGTGAATAACCTTTTCTCCGTTCTTGAAGAATTCGAATTCTCGCTCGAAGGTTACGCCCGAGATCCTATTGTTAAAGGTGCGGAGCGTTAATTCGTCATAAGCAAAGATCGGCCTTTCAACGGAAATAGCCAATTTCGTCATAACGAAAACCATATTTACGTCGCGCATATTTATATATGTACAGCCGAGGTTATCACAATCCTCTCGTGCGACCTGCTGCATATATCTTTGAAGCGCCGAAGGCTTTAACGTGGAGTTGGGATAAACGTCAAAGCTTGCAACAGCAAAAGATTTTTCTATCATTATTTCTTGATTTTCGCGAGCGGGTTGGAATCCACCGCATCCTCCAGTTGTTTATTTGAAAGGTGGGTATAAATCTGAGTCGTCGTTAATTGCTCGTGTCCGAGGATATCCTTTATGGCGAGCACATCGACCTCGCCCTCGTTATACATAAGTGTTGCCGCGGTATGGCGGAGCTTATGCACCGAAAGTCCCCTTCCGCCGAGCCCTGCCAAATCGAGATATTTATAAACGAGCGTTTGGACCATCTGATTTGAAATTCGGGTACGGCGCGAGCTTAAAAACAGCGCATCCTTATCTATTATCGGCTGACCGTGCTCGGTCGCCTTTAGCTGACGTACGGTAAGATAATCACCGAGCGCGGCACGGCAGGCGGCGTTCAGATAAACGACTCTCATCTTACTTCCTTTTCCCGTTACGGTCAATTTCGTAAGGTTACGGTCTATATCCGAAAGGTTTATACCGACAAGCTCAGACAAACGCATACCGCAATTCAAAAACAGCGTAACTATACAGTAATCGCGCTCGAACGTCGGGCAATCCCTCGGAATGCTTTCGAGTAATTTTATACTTTCCTCGAGCGAAAGATATTTAGGAAGCGCGGGCTTGATGTTAGGCGAATCGATATCCTTCGCAGGGTTTTCGGCGATACGTCGGGATTTAACCGTATGATATTTATAAAAAGCCTTTATCGCACTCAGGCGGCGGGCTCGTATACGAACCTTATTCCCTCTCACCGCAGAAAGATAAAGCATATAAGCATATATCTCATCTGAACGGACCGACGAGGCAAGGTCGTAATCGAGCGAGGCTATCGAAACCTCGGTCATCTCGGTTTTTTCGGGCTTATCTCCGCGGCGGGTGACGATTATATACCGAAAAAAGAGAACCAAATCGTTAAGATATTCGCTTACCGTAAGCGGCGAGCAATTCTGGATAGAGCTTTTATATCCCGCAAAGGTAATTAACGGTTCGGGAAGGTTTCCGTTCATTTCGTCACTCTCCTTTCAAGCCTATTGTATCAATTATACTTCATTTCCGCCCGAAAATCAACTAATTTATTTATCTCACGTTCGGAAAATGTTTGGGTTTTATATCAAAAAACTTGATAAGCTGAAAATTTTATGCTATACTCAATATATAAAAACATAAGGAGAATGAACAATGAAAAAAGCAGTCAGATTATTAGCTTTTTTACTCGTTGCGGCTATGGTCGTAACTATGCTTCCTCTTGCTTCCTTTGCAAAGTCTGCCGCGCTTAACGGAAAGACGATCGTTGCATTCGGTGACAGCCTTACCCGTTTCGGCTCTGTTTCCGACGGCGGTTCGACTTCCTCGACCGGCGCTTATACCTATCCCTACTATCTCGGTACCAACTCCTATCTCGGTACCGCTATAATTAACGCGGGTGTCGGCGGCGACACTACGGGAATGGCAAGAGCTCGTTTCGAGACCGACGTGCTTGCTCACAATCCCGAGCTCGTTATAATCTGCCTTGGTATGAACGACCAAGCGATGAACGTTACGAGCGGCGAACCGCTTACC
The DNA here is from genome assembly GCA_045646995.1 of Eubacteriales bacterium. Classification (GTDB taxonomy): domain Bacteria; phylum Bacillota; class Clostridia; order Oscillospirales; family CAG-382; genus Coliplasma. Next base: position 3,968 of record JAZRLT010000047.1, read on the forward strand.
GATCTTAACACCTATCGCGCTAATCTTACCTATTTTGCCGAAACTCTTAAGGCAAGAGGCTGCGACGTGGTTTTCGTAACCCCCAACCCCGTCAATACCAACGACGGATATTACACCACCATTTCCTACGGCCTCAACTATGCAGGCGGATACCTCGACGATTTCTGTAACGCTATGCGCGAGGTTGCTGTCGCTATGAACTGCACTCTCGTTGACATCAACTACGAATGCGAATTCGAGGATCTCGACAAGTTCTGTGCGGGCTGGGGCGACGGTATCCACCACTCCGACTACGGCAGAAAGCGTTACGCTTACTATATCTCCAAGCACTTGGAGGCTGTTTACGACGGCACCAACAAGGCGGTTATGACCGTTAACTGTGTCGACGAAAACGGAAATTCCCTTAAGTCCTATACACTTACCGGCGCTTCGGGTGCACACGTCACCGTTGCAACTCCCGAAATTCTCGGTTATTCTGCGGTTTCCGCTGATATTAAGACAACCTACACCAACGGCAAAACCATTACTCTTACATATTCTTTCGACCTTAACGATTATGTAGAGCAGGCGATGAACGTTAACGCTTCCGACTATAACGAGGTTGTAATTTCCGAGTTAAGAAAGGCTGTCGCAAAAGCAAACGAGCTCATGGCTTCCGGAAGCGCTTCCTCCGAAGAGCTTGTTGCGTGCTCCGATAAAATCGAAGGACTCCTTGCCGCAAAGGGCAAGAGCGAATATATCGCTTCGGCTAACAAGTCCTATACCACCAAGGGTACCGCGCATGCCAATTATCCCGACGACGGAGTACGTCTTACCGACGGCATAATCGGCAAGGACGGCGGCTCTAACCATTCCGGCTGGAGCGGCACTACCGAAATCGTGGTTGATCTCGGCGAAAGCACCTCTGTAAATACCTTCCGCGCATTTTTGGCGGGCGGTCAGTGGGGCATAACCTATCCTGCGTCTCTTACCGTTTCCTATTCGAACGACGGTAATTCCTATACACAGATCGGCAGCGACGCTTCTGCCGACCTTATGATCAATTCCATCGTTTGGGATACGTATTCTATGACGGTTACGACCGAGGCTCCCGTTAAGGCCCGTTACGTCAAGTTCAATCTCGTTCCTAACGGCGGCTTCGTATGGCTCGGCGAGGTTCAGGCTTCTCTTGCCGTTGACGGACCTGTCGGCGGAGCGGTTTACGTTAACGGCTTTAACACCAAGGTATCCGCAGGCGACTGCATTATCTTTACCCCCGACTTCGGCGAAATCACCGGTGATGCCGCTAACCACGTATGGACTGCCAACGTTATCGCCGAATGGAACGAATCCGAAAACGCTTACGTTGTAAAATCCACCTTCCTCGGCACCGGTATGGGCAACACCCAAAACGTTACTCTTTCCGAAAATGAAATTATGATTGCGGCTCACGATTGGGAGTCCGACGTTAACGACGGTACTCAGGTTCTCGGCTCTGCCGCAAACGCTTCCAAGATTAAATCCCTCGTTGAAGGCGACGTTATCGTTCTCGACGGTATCGACGCGAAGAACAAGAAGTTCGACGTTGCGCCTTACATTTATATTTCTAAGCTTGATACGGAAAACGCCCCCGCACACGCTGTTGCTACCAACCCCGAAAGCTTCTGGGTGACCCACTATAACGATATGTCCCTCGAGGGCGTAGGCGTTATCTGCACCGGCGACAAGGGCGGCTCGGCATGGTGGATATCGGTTGCATTCGCTCCCGTGGACGGATATGACAACGTTTACGAGGTAGTGGAAAAAACCGACGGAACCGCCAATGGAAGCGGTAAGGTTCTTAACGTTCCCGAAGGAGGCTTCGTCTGGTCGGGTAACTACGGTAATAACTATCCCGCGCTTTATGCAAGCAACCCCACTCTTTACGCACAGTATGCCGACGCAAGCGCATATCCCAACTATACCAACGCAGGCGCTCAGAAATCCGTAGCGGCAGCGAAGAGCTGGAACATCGGAGACAAATTCGTTATCGACGGAATCGATTTCGAATTCAAATCGGTTCCTACCACTACCCCCGGTCTTAACTGGTTCGATGCGGGCTACGTATCTACCGCAACTATCGGAGTATTCGACCCCAACGCATCGGTTGAATGCAAGCACGATTACGAATCCGTTGTAACCAAGCCCGATTGCGAAAACGGCGGTTACACCACTCACACCTGCACTATTTGCGGTGATACCTACACCGACAGCGAGACCGACTCGCTCGGTCATACCGAAGGCGAATGGGTAACTCTCCCCGACGGAAGCAAGGAGCTTCGTTGCGACGAATGCGGCACCCTTCTCGACTCGGTTCCCGCTCCCGAATATGCAGAGGGCGACGTTAACGGCGACGGCAACGTAAATATGTTCGACTATCTTATGGTTAAGTCGATCTACTTCGAAAAGGCTACTCCTACCGAGGATCAGCTTGACCGTGCCGACTTAACCGGCGACGGAAAGGTAAATCTGTTCGACTACATTGCACTTAAATCGTTGATCATCTCTAAATAAAACAATTTGATCTCATAACAAGAGGTTGCCCGAGGGCAACCTCTTAATTTAGGAGAAACCGATTATGACCTATACCGAGCTTTGTAAATTATTCAATTTCGAATTGCCCTCCTATTGCGAGGAATATTTCGAGTCGTTTATGGCTGAATATAACCGTAACAAGGCGGTTCTTTCCGCCGAAGAAGCAATATTCGTAGCCGAAAAAACGCGTCTTCCCGAAGCGGGAAAAGATGAACTCATACGTTGTGCCGAAATTATCAATTCCGACGGAAATGCTCATCTTTGCGCGTCGTTTATGGCTTATATAACCGTTTATAAGCGTGCTCCGTGGCTTAACTACATATATTGCGACAACCATTTCACCGTCGAGGGTCTTTATCCCGAGCAGGTCGGCTGGGTGATCGTTGCGGTTATGGAGTATAACACCCTTGCATATAAAAATCCTCCCGAGGATCTTAACTACGAAAACGTTTCGGCGTTTTACGGATATACCCTCGCTTGTTTCAGAGAAAAAGGCTATTGGGGTATTCTCGAATGGAATTGGAATATGCTTTCGGCGGGCGGTTGTATGTTTGTTTTCGATATTCTTAAGTACGTTCCCGCGGAATTCACCGACGATTTTCGCGTTATCACCGACGGAGAAAGCTACGTTTCTCTCGCAAAGGGAGAATTTTTCGTCGGAAAGAACGGCGATTTAGTCGACAGCGCGGAAAAAGCGGAGTTCACGACCTCTTTTTACGAGGACGAAGCGAAATATATCGCCCACGTTATCTCGAAGGACGGAATTGTCGAATCGACTCCGACCGAATTTTCGAAGGAGGCCTGGAGCGATTATCTCCGAGGCGGTACTCATACTCTTGAAATCCATATCCCCCAGAGAATAGAGTATACCCCCGAACGAATTAAAAAGGCTCACAAGACAGCTCTCGAATTTTATAAGGATTTCTACCCCGACCATTATCCCAAGGCGATTTCCTGCTATTCGTGGCTCTATTCTCCCCAGCTCAAGTACGTTTTCGACGAGGACTCGAATATCATTAAGGTAAACGACAGCCTGCATCTTCTTCCCGTTATCGCAACCTTTGACGCAGACTGCCGCTTTATCCGCGAGGGCTCGACGCTCCAAAAGAGAATAGCGAAGGAATGCGAAAAAGGAAGAGAATTCCACTACGGCATAAGCTATATTACCCTTTCGGAATTAGACTAATCGGCGTAACGATATAAAATATAATCACATTTTTGGCGTTGTGTTCTTATCGGCACAACGCCTTTTTATTCGCAAAGGATAAAAATATATCGTTTTTCGATAAATTGCTATTGACAAGCAGAGGTCTATATGGTATATTAAGGTCGTAAACGGAAAAAAGGAGGATAAAATATGCCGAAAATTCCGAAGAAAGCAAGTATAATTATTTCGCTTGCTCTCGATATTGCTTTTATAGTCTTCGTCGTGTTCGCCGCCGTCGGACTCCCCTTCTTCTTCGACAAAACCCCGCTTTTAAGCGAGATCCACGGATATTTCGCCGAAAAATCGATCGGACCTATCGAAGGCTCGCCCGTTTTCTGGGCTTGGATGTATTTGAATATGGCGATCGTTGAGGCTTGCTGTATTTCGCTTTTAATGCTCTTGCTCCGAGTAAGAAAGGGTCTCGTATTTACCGATCGAAGCGTTTCCTGTATTCGCTTTGTTTCGTGGGGCTGTATTCTTCTCTCGGTAAGCTGTATTGCGGTACAATATTTCCTCCACATGTCTTACGCCATCGCCTTCGCAGCGCTTTTGCTCGGTCTTTGTTTACGTGTCGTAAAAAACGTAATCGAAGAAGCTACCGAGATAAAAAGAGAAAACGACTTTACGGTTTGAGCGAGGTGCGGATATGATTATCATTAATCTCGACGTTATGATGGCAAAGCGCAAGATGTCGTTAAACGAGCTTTCCGAGCGAGTCGGAATTACGCTCGCCAATTTATCTATACTAAAAAACAACAAGGCGAAGGCGATAAGGTTTTCGACGCTCGAGGCTTTATGTAAGGCTCTCGATTGCAACGTCGAGGACATTATCGAATATCGCCCCGATCAGTCTTAGAAAGGAGCTATACTATGAATAAGGATTTGGATCTTACTCCCGAAGCCATCGTATCCCCCGAAAACACCGAGGATATCGTTCTCGCCGATGATTTTTCTTCTATGTACAACTCCGCGTCGGAAGCATCGGAAGCTACCGAAGCTCCCAAGGCGGAGGAAGCACCGCCTCTTACCGCCGACATTTATTACAAGCCTCGCGAATTCAAGGGCGCCGAAAGCGTTTTCGCTTGGATATGTATGCTCGTCGGTTATCTTTTCTGCCGTATGTTCCCCGCCGTTGACGCTCCGCTCGGTATGCTTATTACCGTCGCCGTAGCGTTGGTGTCTACGACCGTTATTCTTGCGAAAAAGGGCGCGATTTTTAACGGATATTCTATCTTCGCCGCCTTCAGCTCGCTCGTATTTGCAGTTTCGCTTTTGTTTGCTGACAGCGAGCTTATCAGCCTTATCGCGCTTCTCTCGTCGGCTTATTCCTATTTCTATTTCGTATATTCCGCGACGGGAAACCGTGCCGAAAAGGGTATAACCAACGTTATTCCTTTAGATATAATCCGCGCCGCGTTCGTATTCCCATTCGTAAGCTTCGGTAAGCTCTTTCCCGCGATGTTCTCGCGTAAAAGCAAGAGTCACCACGGAGTTTTCAAGGTTCTTTTAGGTCTTGCTATCGCGTTTATACCTACTCTTATTATAATAGCGTTCCTCTCCTACGACGAGGCTTTCGCCGAGCTTTTCGCCGAAATACTCGATTTTATCGACGACTTTAATATCTTCTCTCACCTCGGCTCGTTGATATTGGGTATGTTTATCGCGATGTATATCTTCGGTCTTTACGTTACCTCTACCAACGAGGAGCGACCCTATGCTATCACAAGCGCCGATTGCGAAAAGGTTTATAAGCACGTTCGATTCGTTCCCGCTCTTACCGTTGCCGCCGCGCTTACTCCCATTCTTTCGGTATACGTTATATTCTTTATTTCCCAATGGAAATATTACGTTTCTGCCTTTACGGGCGTTCTTCCCGATGGTGTTGTAAGCTATGCCGAATACGCAAGAAGCGGATTTTTCGAGCTTTGTGCCGTCTCGGTAATCAACTTTATAATTATCGTTATCGTCGCGCTCTTCTTAAGACGCGAAAAGAAGGGCGACTACGTGTTGTTGAAGCTCGCCAACGTCACCGTTTCGGTTATGACCCTTGTTTTGATCGGTACCGCAATGGCGAAGATGTGGCTTTATATCAACGAATACGGCCTTACCGAAAAGCGCGTTCTTTCCTCTTGGTTTATGATCGTCCTCGCGATAATCTACCTTGCGATAATTCTCGGTCAGATAATACCGAAGATGAAGCTCGTCGCCGCGAGTCTTTTCATAATTGCGGTTATGACCGCCGCACTCTCCTTTGTAAACCACCCCGCCGTTATCGCGAATTATAACGTCGACCTTTATATCGACGGCAAAACCGATAAAATCGACGTCGCAACGATATATTCGCTCGGCGATTCCGCCGTTCCCGCGCTCGTCGACCTCGTCGAATTCTGGGAAAACGGTAAACTTAATGCGGAGCAGGAAAACGATAAGGCTCTCCATTACGAACGTCTTGTGGGCAAACTCAAGGCTTCCTCCAATCGCCTCGACCGCGAAAAGACGATTTTCTCCTTCTCGCTTCCCTCCTACCGCGCCGAACAAGCGTTGAACGATTATTTTGATTAAATATTAAAGGCGGCTCTTTCGAGTCGCCTTTTTCATTTCCCGCGGTAAAGGTTTCTGGAATACGAACCCTCCCGCCGCGTGGGTTAAAGGTTTGGTTTTATTGTTGCCTATCAGATATATAAACGCAGGGACAGTCGAGGACGCAATACCCTACGTTGTTGCAATTTGAAAGGGATCTCAATCAGTTGCAACTGTCATCCTGAGCATGGTAAAACAACATACAAATTTGAAATGACGCAACAAAAAACGAACCAATTAAGACGAACCCGAGCGCGCGCAGATTCCGAGGCAGAATGGCGATTTAACCCGACAGGCAATACAAAGGTATTGCCCGAGGGGAAAATCGTCATAGAAAAATCCGATATAATGAAAATTCGAAGAATTTTCTTCCTAAAAAACAAACCGTAGGTGTTTTCCACCTACGGTTGTATTTTTATTCGCGGAGAGTGCATTACAAATTTACAAATGCCTGCAACGCGTTATTGAAAAACGGATTTTTCGGTCTGACCGAAAGATGCGCGTGCGATTAAGGATCGCAGTTGCCGCAGGGAGAATACCCTTCCGAGATCAATTCCTCACGGGATTTTGTCGTTTCGGCACGGTTTTTATCGGCTATCTTCTTCGCCGAAGCGCAATTTGGGTAATGGAATTTCTTAGTGCTCGTATTGAGAATATAGGTTATCTTCGTTTCGTTATCGCCGGTATCGTCATTGCCGCCGTCGGCTAATTTACTCGTTCCGTCGGAATAGTCGATATCTATTCCGAGCTGGACGTTAAAGCAATAAACGTTATAAAAAACGCCGTCGCCCTCGTCCTCTACCGAATAAGCCTCCATAACGACACCGCGCGCGACGAGCTCGTTACCCACAAAAACGGGGGTTACGCGGAGAAGAACGTGGTTACCCGTTTCCTTAACGTAGTCGGCGACCATATTTTCGAAGGGAAGCATCCCGTCAACGTTCATATAGCGCGTTCCGGTTATAAGATTATATTTATTCGCGTTTTCGCCCGTAAGCTGGAATCCCAAAAGGTGGCATCGGTTATAGATATATCCGCCGTCAACGAGCGAGGTATCATACTTTACGTTATTCCAGCCGCTCGGCTTTACCGAGCTAATATCCCCGCGAGGCTCGGTCGGCATAGTTTCCTTACCGACGCAAGCAAAGGTCGTACCGCAACGTCCAAGCGAATCGAGCTTTGCATAGCTTTCGAACGCCTTATCGGTTATTTCGGCTTTACTAAAGGCGGGCTCGTTATCATTTAACGCAACGAAAGGAGCGCCGTCGTAAACGGGAAGATTATTAAGATCGATAAATCTTAACGGGTCGGTAGGCTTTAGATCGTCTTGGTTGGAATTCGAATTGTTTTGATTGGAATCAGAATTGTTTCCCGAGGAAGCAGACTCGTCATCCGATATATCGGAGGACGTCAAGGAAGAGCTGTCCTCGGTTGATTCGAGCGTATTTTCGCTCTCGTTTTCCGAGCAGTTTTCCGAAGATACCCCGTCCGAAACGGCGGGAGACGAATCATACGAGGGCTCGGACTCGATAGTCTCGGGATTTACCGCTACACAGCCGGTAAACGCGATCACAAACGACAGCAAAAGCGCGTACAATGCTAAAAAGTTAGTTCTTTTCATCTATTATTCACCCTTTTTATAGATATCGAGAGTTATTTTCTCGTGGGACGAGCCGACAAATTCCTCGGTCGATTCGAGAACATATCCCTCTTTTTCGATATCAAACTTAAAGAAGGTATCGGCAGGATAATGTCTGTTCCAGCGGAAGACGTATATCTTTTCGGTGTTTTCAAGACTTTCGACCGCCGCTTCGCAGAAGCAGAAATCGCCCTTTTCTGCGGTATTAAGGAAATTATCGTCGGAGATAATCTCACAATCGGCAAAAAGCTTAGCCGAATAGCTATTCATCAAAAGACGCGCCCCCGAGGCAAGCGAAATTACTCTCTCGTTAAGAGCGCTGTCACGGCTTTGACGGCGCTTATTAAAAAGCATACCGTTTTTATCGTCAAGGCAAATTATAAGCTTCATAATCACTATCCTTTCGGTTTTATGGTTATATTTTATCATTTGCGAAAAGGGTTGTCAACGAATTATTCTTTGTAAATCAAAAGGACAGAGAAGTTATCTCTGTCCTTCGTTTTTATTTAGGATAGGTAAGGTCGGTTCCGTTAAAGAAACAGCCGAGGATATATTTATAGCTATATCCGTCGCGGGCAAGCTTTTCGCTTCCCGTAGCCGAAAATCCGACGCCGTGGCCGACGCCCTGACCGTTGACGGTAACCTTTTCGGGAGAAACGGTCTCGCCCGTGCTTAAAACGTATTTTTCGTCAAAGCCCTCGAAAGGCTTATAGCCGTCGGCGGTAAGAACACCCGTTATCTCGCGCTTTTCTACCTTTCCGTCGGAGGTAAGAACCTCTATTTCGGTAGAATATTCGAGAGTAAAGTTAGCGCTCTTAAATCCGCAAGCCGAGCGGATATCCTCGCTCGTTTCGACCGAAACGGTATTACCGCTTCCGTCGCTTACCGAAAGAACGGTAATATAGTCCGAGCCGTAAGGGTCCTTTTCGAGAATCTTCATAGATATCTCCTCGTCCCTTAAGCCCGAGAAGGTATTACGCGAACGGAGATAATCGAAAAATTCCTTTTTGGTATAAATCTTTTGCCATTTGTCGCTATCCTCGGTCTCCTCTTGGAAAACCGTAGTAAGATAGGGAACCTCGTTACCGCCCCATGCGGCAACCGACGAGCAGGACGCACCGCCGTTAGAGTTATGGTAAAGAACGTCGATCGGCGTTCCCTTATAGGTGCAGATAAGACCGCGGGTAGAATCGACTATCGCGTTGTTTTCGGCGCTCATACGGTGGGTTCCGTAATAAACCTGACAGCAGGCGGAGTTACAGCAAACGTCAAAGCCCTGCTTACCGTGCTTACTCTTCATAGGAACGGTACGAGCCAAAACGGCGAACGCCTTACGGGTCTCAACCGAAACGTTGGTACCGATCTCGTTAGCCATAACGCATTTCGTATAGTCCTCGAGCCCTAAATGGTTAACCATCCAAAGCTTTCCGTCGGATACGGAATACTCAAATTTACCCTGATATTCAAAGGTATTTACCGCGCCGGAGCGATGCTTAACGGGGAAGGAAACGGTTTTACCGCCCGTTCCGCGAAGCGTAAGCTTGCGCGAGGTATCCTCATAGGTGAACAAAATTTTTCCGTTAGAAGCGTCAACGACGGTAATACCGCCAGAAACGGGAGAAGAAACGGTTCTTCCGCCCGAAAGCGAGCCCGACTTCGCAGAGGTAGTCGCGTTATATGCACGCGCCTCGTAACCGCCCTTGACTACGGCGACAAATCCGCCGAAGGCTTTAGCCGCGTTATACGCTGCGGAATAGGTGGAATGCTTGCCCAAGACCGCGCTGTAAGCGCCGATTGTTCCGTTATCGGAGGGCGAGCAGGACTTATTTCCCGAATTATAGGAAGCGTTTACCTGAGGAAGGAGAATGACGCTTCGGTTTGAAAGCGAGAACAGCTTAACAAAGCTTTCTCCGTTAAGATAACCGATTTCAAATCCGCCCGAAGAGGTATTGAGCGACGAGAACACTCTCGTATCGAGAAGCGGAGCGGAAACGTAGATTCCGACCTGAACGTCGGGCTCGCGATAGGACGAGCTCGAGCTCGCCGCGGAAACCGACGCGGAAGGAGAAGCGAGAAGGCTTATGCAGAATACGGTCGCAAGAGCCAAGCTCAAAAGTCGTTTTGTAAGGGCGTTATTTGATGATCTCATAGTCGCCTCTTACAGTAAAATATGCGCTCGAGCCGGTAACGAGAATCGCTTTTTTCGATTCGCCCGACGAGGAATGGTAGATATGTCCGTATTCAAGGGCTTCGCCCGAGAAGATCTCGGTTCCGCCCGACATATCGGTGAGTCCGTCGTTTTCGTTATCGGTGGAGGTTATCGCAACGGCGCCGCCGCCGCGGTAAATAACCTCGGTATCGGGCGAAAGAAGTATAATCTCGCCCTCTTTAACGGAAATGTCTTCATAAGTAGTCGCGATGGTGATACCGCCCTCGGCGGCAAGCTCCTCGATTATCTCTTGACGGAGCTGTTCTTTAAAGGTTAAAAGATATCCGTAGGTGACCGGAGTGTCCTCGGGGATCGACATTTCCGAATCGGCAACCGCCGTTTCGTTTTCCGCAAACGCCATCATCGCGATTAAAGGAAGCACCAAAGCAACCAAGGCGACAAGAGCGATCGGAATGATGATCTTTTTCACTTAATAAATCTCTCCTAAAAATTTTCGAAAACCACAAAAGCAACAAAAAATACCTGATATATTATATGCGGTTTCCTATCTCGGATTATTCAAAATCGGTTAAATTTACTTCGAAAAACCTTCTTAAAATGCCGTTTTCCGATCAGCGCATTTTACCTCATTATATAATCGTCCATTAATTATTATACCATATATGTCAAGTCCCACCTAATGGGGTGGCGCCCGAAAAGCCTTACCATATCTTGGGTTTCGGTTTAATGTGGTAAATTAATAGAAAATTTCGTGATCTTATTAATATTTTGTCAATCCGCCGAACGGGAACATAATATAAAATCGGTGGTGATTTATGATGAACAAAGAAACGCTTTGCGCCCTCGGCGAGGGCGAATGTCAATACGAAGCGTCGGTAAGTCCGCCCATATTCCAGACCTCGACCTTCGGCGGCGGAGGCGATTTTTCCTACACGCGTTGCAGTAACCCTACCCGTTCGGCTCTCGAGCGCGAGATTGCGGCTTTGGAGGGCGGTAAATACGGATTTGCTTTTTCCTCGGGTTTGGGCGCGATAAACGCAGTATTTTCGCTTCTTCAAAGGGGAGATCACGTAATAGTTTCCGACGATCTTTACGGCGGTACTTATCGGCTTATAACAAGAATTTACGAAAAATACGGGATCGATTTCGAATTTACCGATATGACCGACCCCGAAAACGTCGCTCACACCGTAAAAAACGAAACGGCGCTCGTTTTTGCGGAATCACCGACAAATCCGATGATGAAAATTATTCCTCTACGCGAGATTGCGGGAATATGCAAGAGCAAGGGTATTCTTTTCGCCGTTGATAACACCTTCCTTACCCCATATTTCCAAAATCCGCTTACGCTCGGCGCCGATTTGGTAATACATTCGGCAACGAAATTCCTGTCCGGTCATCACGACACAATATCGGGCGCGATAGTGACTAATGATGATTCGCTCGCCGAGGAGCTTTCGATGATATCGATGACACTCGGAAATATGCTTTCTCCGTTTGAAAGCTGGCTCGTATTACGCGGAATCCGAACACTCCCGCTCCGTATGGAAAAGCATCAGGAAAACTCGATAAAGGTAGCGGAATTTTTAGAAACGCTTCCCGAAATAGAAGCGGTAATCTATCCCGCGCTCGACTCTCATTCGGGAAAAGAGCTGTGTCTTTCTCAATCGAGCGGCTTCGGCGGGGTCGTATCCTTCACCGTCCGCGACGTAAAGTACGCAAAAAGGCTGATAAACGGAGGAAGAATAATTAAATTCGCCGAAAGTCTCGGAGGATTCCGAAGCCTTATTACCTATCCGCTTACCCAGACCCACGCCTCCGTCCCGAGGGAAAAGCGCGAACGCCTCGGTATAAACGACCGTCTTTTGCGTCTTTCGGTCGGACTCGAAAATATCGAAGATATAAAAAGCGATATTCTCCACACTTTGCACAATGATTCTCTTGACAAAACGACTTGACTTGGCTATAATGTACCTATAAATTAAATAAAGGAGTTATAACTATGAAAAAGTTTATCACTTTTGCTCTCGTAGCCGTTCTTCTTTGCGCGGCACTTTGCACTTCCGCTTTTGCGGCTGAAGAAAAACCCTTCTTCGTTACTCACTTCAACGATCCGTATCCCGAAGGAGCAGGCGTTGTATTTACCGATCCCTATGAACACGCAGGCTGGTGGCTTCACGTTGTTTTCGAACCTGTAAACGGTGTTGAAAACACTTATAAGATCACTAACATCGTAAGCGGTCTTTCCGACGGCACCGCTACTCCTCAGGAAATTCCCGAAGGCGGCTTCGTTTGGGCAGCTAACTACGGTAACGACTACCCCGCTCTCAACTTGGGCGACATCGACTACACCAACCCCAACTGTAACGCCGCTATTACTGACGCTCTTACCTGGTCCGTTGGTCAGATGTTCACCATTTCCGGTCTCGACCTCGAAGCTTTGACCGTTCCTACCTCTACCCCCGACGTTGCTTGGTATGAAGACAGCTACGTTTGCACCGCTACTTACACCCTTTACGAAGGCGACGTTCCCGCTACCTCCGATGGTGAACCCACCGATGACAGCGAAGACGACACCTCCGCTCCCGCTGATACCGAATCCAAGACCGAATCCAAAGACGACGAGTCCAAGGCTCCCGCTACCTCTTCCGCCGACTCCTCCGACGCTCCTGCTGATGATGCAGGTATGCCTATTTGGGTTATCGCTCTTATCGTAGTTGCTGCTGTTGCAGTAGTTGCTGTTATAGTAATCGTTATTATCAAGAAGAAATAATTGCGCTAAGCATAGCGGCGCAGATCGCAAAAAGACCAATATTTACTAAGAGTTTATAATGAAAGAAAACGGAGTTTCGGCTCCGTTTTCTCGTTTTTTTATGTCTTTTTGCTATGAACAAATGAAACCTCTCGCAGTAGATTTCTACAGTTTCGGGTTTCGTTTGTCCATTCTGCATCCACTCTGCTACGCGCTAAGCGCTAAGCATAATAACACAGAACGCACAAAAGGGTTTTCGCATTTTTTGCGAAAACCCTTTTATTACTTCTTAATATTACGCATAACGACCGCACTTAAACGCTTTCTTTGGCTTTGAAGTCGGTCAAAAACGAGAATTTTAGCGACGGCGGAGGCAAGCGAGCGGAGCGCCGCTACGTCACGGGAATCCGACGAAAGTATCGTACGGGGAGGATATTTATCGGGCGCAAACGTGCTCAAGACCTCGTACTCAAGCTCGTCGCAAAAAACGTTATAGCCCTTTGAAACCTCAAAGCTTCGGCTCATCGTAGCGATTGCCTCGGAAAGCTCGGAAAGCGAAAGCATACGCTTGCCGATACATATTACGATAAGCTTAGCCAAATGCTCACGGTTATATTTTTTCTTTATCGGCGCAGGAAGAGCGCCGTTTTTTACGTAATTATTTATCATCGACGTAGTTATAAGCGCCTCATCGTCGCGGGTAAATACCGCTAAATTTTCGTTGATGAAGGATATTACCTGATCGATATATAATTCAAATGCGGGAAATTCCTCCCAACGCGGAAGGTGGATATTAACCAAATCGTGCGTACGAAGCTTCATTTTTCTCTCCAAAATACTACTATTATATATAATATATCATTTTCCGACCCTTATGTCAACGCAGGCGGTATAGAAAAACACAATTATTTTTATAGTTTTTTGTAAAATGTTTCTTGAAAACTCTTGACATAGTTTTCAAAACTATGTATAATGTTCGAGAAAAACAAAATGATTTTTTAAGGAGAACTTAAAATGGCAAAGAACGCTATTGCAAGACATCCCCATCCGCTTACCAAGCCCGAATCCATCAAGCATCTTTTACAGATCGCCGTTGATGAGACGGGCGACAGAATCGCATATAAATACCGCACCAAAGAAGGTGTTTGCGAGGTAACCTTCCGCGAATTCCAAATGGAAACATATTATCTCGGCACTGCGCTCAACGCGCTCGGCATGGCGAGAGCTCATATCGGTTGCTGCGCCGAAAACAGCTATGATTGGATCCTTACCTATCTCACCGCGCTCCAGAGCGAGGGCGTATTCTGCCCCGTTGACAAGGAGCTCCCTCCCTCCGACCTCGTTTACGTTATCAACCACGGCGACGACGAGATCGTTTTCTGTGACAAGAAGCGCGAAGAGATATTCCGCGAGATAAGAAACGAGCTTCCTAACGTTAAATATTTCGTTTCCTTCGACCGCGACGAAGACGACGGAGAATTCCTTTCCTTCCGAAAACTCTTCGAAAACGGCAAGAAGCTTTACGAGGAAGGTAACCGCGAATATTGCGAAATGGAAACCAAGGATAAAAAAGCTATGAAGATGCTTCTTTATACCTCGGGTACTACCGGTCTCGCAAAGGGCGTTATGCTCACCGAGCACAACCTCGTTTCGCTCGTTTACTGGGGCTTAAAGACCGCAGTTATCCGTGAGGTAGGTCTTTCTATCCTTCCCTATCACCACTCCTACGAGGCGGTCGCAGGCATTCTCGTTGCTATGCACAACCATTCTACCCTTTGCATCAACGACAGCTTGAAGCGTGTTGTTAAGAACCTTGCTCTTTACAAGCCCGGTTATATGTTCGTTGTTCCCGCCGTTTTGGAGGTTCTTTACCGCAGAATGCAGGCAAGCATCGAAGAAAAGGGTAAGACCAAGACCAT
>JAZRLT010000048.1:0-11791 GCA_045646995.1 Eubacteriales bacterium
CCTAATTGTCTTCCTAAGACCGCTTGGCCTCCGACTTGGAATCGCTTTGCGAATTCCGAAAGACCGGTACCGTCGGGCATAGCCGCGGTTATTGCCGCGATTTTATCGTTTTTCTCGGCGCGATCGCAAATTATCTTTCCGAATCGTTCCGAGAAGGATTCACAAGAGCCTTCTTTTATCTTTCCGCTTTCAATATCAAAGCCCGAAACACCGTGGAAAAGGTCGGGACGCGCTTCTGCGGGCGCATATCCCTTGCCCTTGGTGGTGCATATATGTACGACACTGCATTTCTTGTCGTCCTTTGCTTCGCGCAAAACACGCTCGAGATGCTTTTCGTCGTTTCCGTTCAAGGGACCGTAATAGTTAAGACCGAATTGCTCGAAGAAGTTTTGGCTTAACGCTACCTTCTTGAAACGGTTCTTCACCGAACGGAAAATTTTGATAAGTCGGTTGCCGATAAGAGGGATTTTGGCGAAGAAACGCTTTGTTCCGTTCTTTACGCGGAAATATTTCGCGCTCGAATGGAATTTCGAGAAATATTTACTCATACCGCCGACGTTTGGCGATATGCTCATATCATTGTCGTTGAGGACTATTATAAGCTTTTCCTTGTCGGCACAGTTGTTAAGCGCTTCGTATATCATACCGCCCGTGAACGCGCCGTCGCCGACTACCGCGACGGTATATGAATCGTTTCCGCAAAGCAAATTAGCCGCTGCAATACCTGCGGCGGCGGAAATACTTGTCGAGCTGTGTCCCGCGCCGAACGCATCGTGCTCGCTTTCGCTTCGCTTGGGAAATCCCGAGATGCCCTCGAACTGACGGAGAGTATTAAACTCATCTCTTCGTCCGGTCAGAAGCTTATGGACGTAGCTTTGGTGGCCTACGTCGAATATTATCTTGTCCTTGGGCGAATCGAAGACTCTGTGGAGCGCTATTGTAAGCTCTACCGCGCAAAGGTTAGACGCGAGATGACCGCCGTTTGCCGAAACGGTCTTTAATAAGGTCTCTCGTATTTCCTCGGCGAGAACGCCTAACTCGGACTCCTGCAGTGCCTTTAAATCTTTAGGTGAATTGATTTTTTCGAGGAGCATAACGGTCCTCCGTGTGTATCTGTGGATATATTTACGACGCGTCAGCGTCTGAATCCGCAAAGAACCTTTGCGGAGAAGAGTACGATGTTGGTGCTGTGCTTAATGGCTAAGGATTTACCTATCGCCTTTCCGCCTACGGTAACCGCCGCGATAAGCGAGGTGAGAGCAAGCGTGAGGAAAAAAGAGGTCTCGGTGCTCAGCTTGTCCGATATGAAAAGATTTGCGGCAATTGCCGCGCCCGTAGCACCGCTTATTATACCCGCTATGTCTCCGATTATGTCGTTACAAAACGAGCTTGCCTTTTCGGCGTTGTTTATAAGCCATACCGCCTTTTGACCCGTTTTGAGTTTTCTCGCCGCCATAGAGTTGAACGGCTTGATGTCTGCGGTGGCGATGGCGAGCCCGATTATATCGAAAACTATACCCAACGCGATAACCGCGATAAGAATAAGCGCCGAAGCGAAAACAGGGATGAGATCGAGTATCTGATCACTTGTAAGCGCGGATAATATCAAAGAGATCGAGAAGCTTAACGTGAACGCGGTTACTACCCAACCGGTGTTGCTCTTTTTCTTGTTCTTTTTTTCCTTCTTGTCCCGACTTCGGGGAGATACTTTATCGTCCATAACGTCCTTTTGAAAAAGTTGATATAAAAGAGATGGCGGCACAAAACGTAAACTTTGTGGCATGCGGTCAAGTAGGTTTTCCCAACAGACTACTCCTTGTCGCCAATGAAGCGGTTCCCCTTGAAAGCCTGCTGCGGTACATTACTGTATCCGCGACTTGATTGCCTATAAGTCCACACTGCAATCCGTTTTGTGCCTATGTGCTATGATGCTAACTCAGCCTAGGAGTTTTCCTCAATACCCCTTCTTATCTGCCTAATCCTCTTTTGCAGATATGATTTCAACAGGGATAATCCCGACCCTCGGTAGCTAATCAAGGGAAGGGCGTGACCTGTATCCGCCAATATCCACGCAAGGCAGGCTACATCTATCCACAGCGTCAATAATGCACCGCGCGATAGGTTTAATCTTTAATCTGTGCCCTCCTCGAATCGGTTCGAATTACTCGAAACCAACCATGGGAACCCACAGAAGAAAGCCTCCAAAGGTAAGTGGGTCGATTGCCGTATGCCATTACAGCCCGCCCACAAACCTATTCTCCCAGCACCCACCCTCAATTGGGCATTGACAGCAAGCACAAGGAGCTTCATCGATTTGCCTTTACGCGTATTTTTAGGCACGCTTTCAGCAGCGAAGGAATAACTAGGATACTGCGCCATCTATAATTATTATATCATATAATAATTAAAAATACAAGTCTATTTCTTGCGTACCAATATGTAGTCGCAAAATTCAATAAGTCTTGCCTTTGCTTCGCTTTCGCCGAATGCATCGAGGCATTTTTTTGCTTCGGAAATGCAGCTTGAGGCGTATTCCTCTGCGCCCTTTTCACCGAGAAGCGAAACGAAGGTGCTCTTTTCCTGTTCGATATCCTTGCCGATCGTTTTTCCGAGCTCCTCAGCGGTAGAACGGATATCCAAAAGATCGTCGGTTATCTGGAAAGCGCGTCCGCAAAGAAGACCGAATCTTTCTGCGGCATCGATTTGTTTATCGTCAGCACTTGCGGCAATACATCCGAGCATACAAGCGCAGGAAAACAACGCGCCGGTCTTTAAATCCACAAGTGTTTTCAATTCGTCGAGCGAAATTCTACGACCTTCGCCGTCGAGGTCGCATTGTTGTCCGGCACACATACCGACCGAACCCGACTTTTCCGAAAGAAGAATGACCGCCCTTTCGTTTTGGAACGGCGAGCATTCGGCAGTACGGCATATAACCCCGAAAGCATCCAAGGCGAGTGAATCGCCCGAAAGAATTGCGGTCGCTTCGCCGAACGCCTTGTGATTCGAGGGCTTTCCTCGTCTCATATCATCGTCGTCCATAGCGGGGAGGTCGTCGTGTATAAGCGAAAATGCGTGTATCATCTCGATCGCGCAGGCATAGTCAAGCGCGCCGACGGGAGTTCTTCCGCAAAGCTCGCAAAATTCAAGCGTCATATAAGCTCTAAGTCTTTTTCCGCCGCCGAGAAGCGAATATCCGATAGAATCGTTGAGCTTTTCGGCAAAATTCGCGCGTTTGCCCGAAATGATTTCGGATAAACGTTTTTCGGATAATTCGGCGGTTTCGTTCAAACGGTTCAAAAAGCTCATTGTTGACCGAACTCCTCCTCGGTGAGAATGCCGTCCTTCATTTGAAGCAATTTTACCTTTTCTTCGGCTTTGTCGAGTCTTTCGGTGCAAAGCTTTACGAGATTGGTGCCCTCATCAAAAAGGTTTATAAGGTCCTCCAAGGGTACGTTTCCGCCCTCAAGCGAGCGCACTATCTGCTCGAGTCGTGCCAACGCCTGCTCAAAGGTGATTTCGGTTTTTACTTCGCTCATCTTTTTTTACCTCCTTTTTGGGGTTTTGTTACCGCGTTTTTAAGAGCACGAAGCTCGTTTCCGGTAAGCTCGCGGAACTCTCCGGTTTTGAGATTTCCTAACTGCAACGGACCGAGCGTGGTACGGCGGAGTCTTGTTATAAATACGCCGACCTGCTCGCAAATGCGTCTGATTTCGCGGTTTTTGCCCTCCGAGAGGGTGAATTTAATAATACTTTCGGTGTCGTTTCTGCTGACGAGCTCGACTCCGACGGGAGCGATTTTCTCACCGTCAAGCTCTCTTACCGCGCGGAGACGGTCTAATTCCTCGTTCTGGATCTTACCCTTTACGGTTACCGAATATATCTTCGTGATTTCTCCCGATGGGTGCATTATTGCGTTTGCAAGCTCGCCGTCGTTCGTCATAAGAAGCAAGCCCTCGCTGTTGAGGTCGAGTCTGCCGACGGGGTAGACGCGTACGCCGATATCGACGATATCTTTAACGCTCTTGCGTCCCTTTTCATCGTTCATCGTCGTGACGGTTCCCTTGGGCTTGTTTAACATTATGTAAACCTTTCGCCCGATTTCGTGGGTTACGCTTTTTCCCTTGTATGTGACCGCGTCGTTTTTGGGGTCGATTCTCATTCCTATCGAAGCGGTAACTCCGTTAACCTCGAAATTACCCGCCTCGATTTCGCGTTCTGCCGCTCTTCTGGACATAAGTCCGCAATCGGCAACATATTTTTGAAGCTTGATATCTTCCATACTTATTTTCTGAAAACGTCGAAAAGACTTTTCTTTTTCTCCTTTATATCTTCGGTGGCTTCTAAATAAATTATGTGAACCTCGGTGTCCCCGAGATAACATTTCGCTATCGCGATTATTTCGCCCTCTTCTATGGGCGCGTGTATCCTTTCGGGAATCTCGAGCTCGATTCTTAAGTCGGCTCCCCTCGGGAGACAGACCGAAGCGTCGGTCGTATTTGCGACGGTGACGAAAAGCTCGTCTGAGTCGGTAATCGGTATCTCGGCGCAAAGCTCTCCCGCCTTTGCGATATGCTTCATTTCGTATTGCTCGAACGACGCGTCTAACAAAGAGCGGTGCGTTGAGGTAGGGGAGGGGTCGGAGAGCGTTACGGCGATTAGGGTAAGGCCCTCACGGCAGGCACTGCTTACGAGGCATCTTCCGTCCGACTGAGTATATCCCGTTTTTATCCCTATTGCGCCCTGATAATTGAAAAGAAGCTTGTTGTGGTTAACTAAGGAGCGCGCGTTTTCCTTTCCGTCGTATCGAACTCGAATCGTTTTCGTAGCCGTGATTTCGCGGAAAATGGGGTATTGCATAGCCTCGGCAGTTATTACCGCAAGCTCGTATGCCGTCGTTTTGTGCTCGGGATCGCTCAACCCGTGAGGGTTGGTGAAGCGTGTGTTTCCGAGACCTAACTCTTCTGCGCGGTCGTTCATCATTTTTACGAAGCTTTCTTCGCTTCCCCCGATGAATATGGCGATAGCCGTAGCGGAATCGTTACCGCTTTCGAGCATAAGACAGTATAAAAGCTCTCTGAGCGAAAGAATTTCGCCCTCTTTCAGATATACCGAGCTTCCCTCGATTCCTACCGCTTCGGAGGGAATAGCGAATTCCTTATCGGGGTCTCCGTTTTCTATCGCGACGAGTGCCGTCATTATTTTCGTCGTGCTCGCCATACCTCTTGGTACGTCGGCGTTTTTCGAATAAAGCACGCTTTTGCTGTCAGCGTCGATGACGACGGCGCTTTTTGCCGCATTTTCGGGCATATAGCTGTTGAAATTAAGCGCATTTTCGGCGGTTACGGCGCCGAATCCCGAAAAAACGTCGTTGCTTCTGAAAAGCGGTATCGTACCCGCCGTCAAGGCTAACGTCAGCCCGATTACGATCGATAAAATAATGATGGTTCTTTTTTTCATATCCTCCGTGCTCCCATAACAAGTATTTTTTAAAGTATACTGTATAGGATAGGGAAAATATGCTCGAATATTCGCGTAAAATTAATCATTATTGATTTTATATGATATTTTCTTCGTTGTCAACTAAAAAGTTCACATATTAATAAAACCTTACTGCTTGACAAAACGAAAGGTTGGATTTATACTTCTTATGTAATTATGTATTTGGAGGCTTTTATGAGCATACTCGTTACCGGCGGTACCGGCTATATCGGTTCACATACCTGCGTCGAATTTATCGAAAAGGGTCAGGAAGTTATTATCCTCGACAATTTGTGCAATTCCAAAGCGGAGGTTGTTGATTTTATCGAAGCAATCACCAACGTTCGTCCTAAATTCTACGAGGCTGATCTTTTGGATCGCGATGCGTTGAAGAATATATTTGATGAAAATGATATCGATACCGTAATCCACTTCGCGGGCTTGAAGGCGGTCGGAGAATCGGTTGCAAAGCCTATCGAATACTACCGTAACAATATCGTCGGCACTCTTAATCTTATCGAGGAAATGCGCGATCATAACTGCTTCAAGCTTGTCTTCTCCTCGAGTGCTACCGTTTACGGAAAGCCCAAGACCGTTCCGATAAAGGAGGATTTCGAGCTTTCGACGACCAATCCTTACGGCACCACCAAGCTTTATATTGAGCAGATATTAAAGGATCTTTGCGTTGCGGATAACCGCTTCTCGGTGGTTCTTCTCCGTTATTTCAATCCTATCGGTGCTCATCCGAGCGGACTTATCGGCGATAATCCCAACGGTATACCCAATAACCTTATGCCCTACGTTACCCGCGTTGCAAAGGGTATTTTGCCCCACCTCAACGTCTTCGGTAACGACTACGAGACGGCTGACGGAACGGGCGTACGCGACTATATCCACGTTATCGACCTTGCTAACGGACATTATGCCGCGCTTAAGGCGTTGGATCAATCCGGCGTGTCGATATATAACCTCGGTACGGGTAACGGCTGCAGCGTTCTTGATATAATCAACGCGTTTGAGCGTGTAAACGGTATTAAGATACCCTACCAGATCGCGCCGAGACGTCCCGGTGATATCGCCGAATGCTACGCCGATGCCTCCAAGGCGGAATTCGAGCTTGGCTGGAAGGCGAACCTTGGCTTGGACGAAATGTGTGCGTCCGCTTGGAATTTTGAATCAAAGCACAGTTAAATATCATTGATTTCGGAGAAATGTTTTGTTTCGTAGATTTATGTACGGCCGTTACGGCAACGACCAACTGAACGTATTTATTATCGCGGTCTCGTTTGTTTTCGGGCTCGTTTCGATGTTCGTCGGCGGTTACGTCGATTTTGCGCTTATGCTCGCTCAATTTATGTTTCTTACGCTTTGGGCGATGCGCGCGTTTTCGCGAAACCATTATAAACGCCGTAGAGAAAACGCGGTATTTATGAAATATTGGGTAGTCGTCAAGAAGCGTTGCCGCACGGTGTCTAACTTCTTTTCCCGTCTTGCCGACCGTAAGCATAAATATTTCAAATGTCCTCTTTGTAAATCCCGTTTGCGCGTTCCCCGCGGAAGAGGAAATATAACGATTACCTGTCCTCGCTGTAAACATCGATTTGACGCGAAATCGTAAAGATAAAAGGCTATCGAGTAAACGATAGCCTTATTTTTATTCCTTGTTTGACGTGAAAAGCAAACAACCCGATTCACGCCAATATTCTATCTTTTCGTGAATCTTTTCGGTCGCAACCCCGAATTTTTCGGCGAGGCAGGGGATGCATAAAAATTCGGTGGCTCCGCGGTTTATAAGCTTTTTCGTGGCACCGATATCGTCGGAGGATATATCAGTGCCGCATTTTGTACATTTATTTTGCATCTACGACCTTCAAGCGGAGCATCTTACAGCAATGCGCGGCAAGCTCTGAGCGGTAGCAATCCTTGAATACTCCGAGGTCCTCGTGAGCCCAAAGGTCGCGTATAGCGAACGCTTTTCCCGAAACGCGGTTAAGTCCGAGTGAATCGAAGGAAACGTAGGGATCGGCATTTCCGTCCGAAAGGTTGAAAAGACCTAACGCAATATCGCCGCCGTCGAGATATTTAGCGAACATCCATATTCCCGACTCGGGCGACCACCAATAGCCGCATCTGAAGGGCTGTCTTTGAGCGGGATCTTGATTGATCGCGATGACTTCCTTATTCATAAGGATTTCCTTCGTTGCGTCGTCCATATTGCGTACGTCACAGCCGATCATTAAAGGAGAATTAAACATAGCCCATAACGAGAAGTGGGTTCTGTATTCCTCGTCGGTACAGCCCGCGACGGCAACGTTACCTTTGCCGCGCATACCGACGATAAGCATATCCATATCGTTAAAGCAACCCTGACCGTTCGAGTCGAGATACTGAAGCTGTAATTCGGCGATGTTCTTTATCGATGCCCAGCTGTCGTTGATATCGCCTGTGGAGCGCCAAAGATGAGCTCCGGTGGATTTTATCCATTCTTTTACGTTCTCTACGCCCCAGTTGCAGGCGGAAAAGCATATATCCCTTCCGCAATTAGCGAGAGCAAGGCCCATACGCTTGTAAAGAAGAGAGCCGTGCTGATCAAAGGGCTTAAAGCAGTTGTCGTATTTAAGATAGTCCACGCCCCATTCGGCGAAGGTTTGCGCGTCGATAAATTCGTAATCAAACGAGCCGGGATAACCCGCACAGGTAAGGTTACCGTCGCAGGAATACATACCGAATTTCAATCCCTTGGAGTGGACGTAGTCGGCGACCGCCTTCATACCGTTAGGGAATTTTACCTTGTCGGGAACGAGTCTGCCGTTTTCGTCGCGTTTTCTTTCCGACCAACAGTCGTCTATTACAAGATAATCGTATCCGGCGTCCAAAAGTCCGCTTTCTGCCATAATATCAGCGGTTTCCATAATAAGCTTTTCGTCGATGTTCGTACCGAAAGTGTTCCAGGAATTCCATCCCATAGGGGGAGTGCGTAATACCATAATAAATACCTTCCTTAATTTTGTCGGTAGGTATATTGTAACATATTAAATTCTTCGATTCAATAGTAAAAAATAAGTGTTGCAATAAAGTTATATATGAGGTATAATATTTTCGTTAGTATATGATGAAAGGTTTGTTATAAATTATGAAGCGTCTTTTGCTGATACTTTTGGCGTCTTTGCTTGTCTTTGCTTCGTTTGTCGCTTGCAGTGACGACGTTGAGGAAATTCCTTACGGAAACCGCACGCAGGCGTTTTACGCAGGAATGTCCGAAGGGGTGTTCTGGTACAGCGCTAATATCGTTACGTCGGGCGGCTCGACATACTCCTATTCTCAGGCTACTGACGGAGTTAACGTTACGACTATCGTTGACAAAGCCGGCACGGCTAACGATTCTTATGAGATATTTCATAACGGTAATGATATGAAGTATGTCCATGAGCTTAATATTTCCGCAAAAAAATACGATACCGTAATAACCGACAGAGGTCAATCCTTCCTTTTTGAGGGTTATAATTACACTATGTTCGTTAATATGATCAAGTCGGGCGAGGAAGAGCTTAACGGCGAAAAATACTATTGCGAATATTTCCGCACCACCGATACCGCGGGCGGAAGCGCTACGGGTTACGATAAGTATTATTATAAGGGAGATACCCTTTGCGCCGTTGTTACACCTACGATTGCGATATATTTTAACGAATATTCTGCCGAGATTCCCGAAACCGTTTATCTTGAAGCGCCTACTGATTTTAAGGCGGGCTCGCTTCGAGATGAAAATTACGTTGACTTCTCGGAGGTATTCGGCGATATCTCCTTGGACCTTGAATAAACGGAGGCTTTTATGCTTAAAAGATTTTTACTCTTGATGTTGGCTTCGCTTATGTGTGTAAGCGTTTTCGTTGCGTGTGACGACGCTGCGGACGAAAGCTCGGTGTCCGACGTGAGCGGCACGGATAATTCATCCGAAACTTCCGATAAAGAGGAGAAAGAAACTATGTTTCCTTATTGGGGATTTAACGATTACGATACTATTGAAAATCCCGGTTCGCCCGACGAGATAAACTCTTATCCCACCGTAGTCGAAAGGGCGAGCGCGGATAAGTACGTTTTTACCTGTGATACAGATGCAGGCAAGCTTTCTCTTACCATCGAGAAAAGACCGTGGGGAACCTATAACCTTTGTAAATGGTATCTTACCGACAAATCCGGAAAGACCCATACTTTCGTTGCCGGAAGCACCGATCTTGAATACGTTCATCAGGTCAAGACTCCTAAAAATACTACCGTTTGGTCGGGCGGCAACCACGGTAACGAGGCTCTTATTTCGCTCGAATTCTATAATGCGGAAACAGGCGAAAAGCTTGATCTTGATAAGGGTAAGGTGACCGTAAACCGTCTCCATATTATCGAAAAGACCAAGCTTCTCTGGATTCCCGACGATAACCGCGACAGTATCGGCGATTATGACGGAGTTAACGTTAAGACATATACCGACGACGACGTTTACGCCGAGCTTACTCGTAAATATACTGTTTGCGGACCTCAAATAAAGCTTAACGTTGACTATAAGTACGTCAAGGATACTTATCATTCGAGAAACTATTCCTGTATGTTCCCGATAGATAAAAAATACGGACTTTGGTGCGAAATGTATTCCAAGGACGGCAAGCTTCTTAAAACCATCGAAACCTTAAAGGTCGGCGCAGGCGACTATTCCGGACCTCATAATCAGGGTAACGAGGCTACGCGTGCTTTGGTTTACGGCTATACCGAGCCTAAGTATCAGTTCGATATGCGTATCAATACCTTTAAGGATACCGTTAACGAGTTCAAGAACGCTAACTATAAGACTTCATTCTGGGATATGAATACCTCGACAAATAAGCTTTATTTCACTCGCTTCGATGAAGGTCAGAGCGTTCTTCACGAAAACGGCAAAGAGGTTCATACCGAATGTATCTGGCTGTTCAAATATAATCCCGACGGTAAGCTTCCCGATAGCTTTGAGGTCGAAAAGCCCTTCGAAGAGGTAAAGCCTGTCGGAACCTTGGTTTCTACCGGTAAGGCTTATACTCTTTCGGGGCTTCTCGGAGAGGGCTACGGCAGCTATAAAGCGCTTCTTACCGACGGTAAGTATACTAACGGACTTACGTACGATTCTAATTGGTTTACCTTCTTCAATTCCTCTGCATTAACTCCCGAGGAGCTTAATACCGAAAACGGCATCGGATATGTTATCGTAGATCTCGAAAAGGAAACCGCCCTTTCTACCCTCCGTGCTCATATCTGTAACGGCGGTACGGCAGGTATAAACGCTCCCGCTTATGCGAAGGCTTATATTTCCTCCGACGGGAAGAATTTTGAAGCTGTCGGCGATCTTCCCATAAATCAGGATCCGAGCGCGATTTATTGGTCTTCCGTTGATGCGAAGGGCAAAACCGCTCGCTATGTTAAGTTTGAATTCAAGCTTAACGGACTCTTCTGCTTCCTTAACGAGGTAGAGGCTTACGCCGAATAATTATACAAATAAAAAGAAGATGGGGCGACCCATCTTCTTTTTTATATCGATTACTTAAGGACGAAGACCCATACCGCCTTCGAGAGTGATGGTTTCGCCGCTCATATACTTGAGCTCGGGCGATGCCAAAGCGACGCAAGCGCGGCCGATCTCCTTTTCGACGTCGCCGTAATGTCCCATAGGGGGCATCTTTACGTTAGACGCGAACGCATCGGGAAAGGCGTCTGCCCAACGCTCTAATTGAGCCGTCCAAGCGAGCGGACATATTACGTTTACATTGATTCCGTCCTTGCCCCATTCGGTAGCGGCTACACGCGAAATGCCGCGTATTCCTTCCTTCGCCGCCGCGTAGGCGCTTTGACCGAAGTTTCCGAAAAGACCTGCGCCTGAGGCGAAGTTTATAACGCTGCCTTGCGTTTTTGCCAAATATGGATAACACGCTTTCATATAATAAAACGCCGCGTAAAGACCCGAATATATGGCGAGGTCGAATTGCTCAGTTGTGTGGTCTGCGAGCGATACTCCCGACGCAGATGCCTGAGCGTTATTGATAAGAACGTGAATATCACCGAAGGCCTCGATAGCCTTTTCGACAACGTTTTTAACTATATTTTCGTTGTCGGCACCGACGCTTACGTCGGCGGGGATGGCTAAGACCGAAATGCCGTATAAACGCTCGAGCTCTTCTTTGGCGTCCTCGAGCTTCTGTGCGTTTCTGCCGGTTAATACGAGATTAGCACCCTCCTTTGCGAATGCTGTGGCGATTCCGTAGAAGTCGGATCGTAGCCATGTCGTTCTGTG
>JAZRLT010000049.1:0-5075 GCA_045646995.1 Eubacteriales bacterium
ATTCTTTGGTCCAGCTGGGAATTCAAATTCGTAGAGCTTTCTGATGCATATACCACCGGTTCTTCGATTATGCCTCAAAAGAAAAACCCCGATATGGCAGAGCTCATCCGCGGTAAAACCGGTCGAGTTTACGGCGATTTGATGGGACTTCTCACAACGTTAAAGGGTCTTCCTCTTGCATATAATAAAGATATGCAGGAAGATAAAGAAGGCGTTTTCGATGCAGTTGATACCGTTAAGATGTGTCTCTCTATCGCGTCTCCTATGATCGAAACAATGCGAGTTATTCCCGAAAATATGAAGCGCGCGGCTCAGGAAGGCTTTATTAACGCTACCGACTTGGCTGACTATCTCGTCAAGAAGGGCTTGCCCTTCAGAAGCGCATACAAGATTTCGGGAACTATCGTTGCAGAATGTATTTCCGAAAAGATGGTGCTTGAAACCTATCCTTTGGAAAGATATAAAGCTCACAGCGAGCTTATCGACGAAGACGTTTATTCCGAAATTGCGTTAGAGACTTGTGTCAAAAAACGCATTTCCGCAGGCGGTACGGGGTTTGAATCCGTACAAACTCAAATACAGTTCGTAGAAAAAGAATTAAATTAAAATGTACTTGCTAAACGCATTACATATAAAAACAATTAAGAAAGGTTAAAACAAAATGAAAAAGTTTATTACACTCTTACTTTCCGTAATCCTCCTTGCAGGCTGTCTTACAGCTTGCGGCACCTCCGGTGCAACTCTTGACGACGTAAAATCCGCAGGTAAAATGACCATCGCTACCAGCCCCGACTTCCCCCCCTTCGAATCTCTTGAAGGCGAAGAAGTTGTTGGCATCGAAGTAGAAATCATGAAGCTCGTTGCTAAAGACCTCGGCGTTGAATGTGAATTCGTTCAGATGGACTTCGACTCCGTTCTTATCGGTATTCAGGCCGCTAAGTACGACTGCGCTATGTCCGGTATCACCGTTACCGAAGAACGTAAAAACAATATGCTCTTCACCAAGCCCTACTACGTAGCAGCACAGGTTATCGTTGTTAAGGAAGACAGCGACATCAAGGGCAAGGAAGACCTCAAGGACAAGAAGGTTTCCGTTCAGACCGGTACCACCGCTGAATCCGGATGTCAGGACGAAGGCATCGCTTACGAAGGCTACAACGCAAACGCAGACGCTAAGGCAGCTCTTACCACCGGTAAGGTTCAGGCTTGGGTTGTTGATAACCTCACCGCTAAGCAGATGGTTGCTGAAGGCGACGGCCTCAAGATTCTCGACGAAAAGATGACCGAAGAACCCTATGCATTCGCATTTGCAAAGGGTAGCGAAACCTTGGTTGAAGAAATCAACAAGACTATCGATAAGCTCATCGCAGACGGCACTATCGAAAAGATCTTCTCTGATTTCGGTGAATCTTATTCCAAACCCGAATAATTAAAAAGAGGTATTGCGGCTCCGCTTTCCCGCGGAGCTGCTTTTATCTTGATAATAAAAAGGAACGTATTAAATGAATAGCTGGTTTGAAAAACTTAATGAAACCTTTATAGAAGGCAATCGTTACGAATGGTTGATCGAGGGCTTTGGAAACACCCTTTTGATCACCTTCGGTGCGCTTATAATCGGTGTAATTATCGGTACGCTTATCGCTGTGACAAAATATTTCAGCGAAGACAACAAAAAGTTGGCGATTCTTAATTGGATATGCGATTTATATACCACGGTTATTCGCGGCATTCCCGTAACTGTTCTTCTTTTAGTGTTCTTTTACATAATCCTTGTTTCCGCCAACGGTGTCACCGTTGCAATAATTGCTTTCGGTATAAACTCCGGCGCATATATGGCGGAGCTTATCAGAAGCGGTATCAATGCCGTAGATAAGGGTCAGATGGAAGCGGCAAGAAGCCTTGGTATGTCTAAAGTTCAGGCTATGAGAAAGGTTATTTTCCCTCAAGCGATCAAAAACATTCTTCCCGCAATAGGTAATGAATGTATCGCACTTCTTAAAGAAACCTCTGTTGCAGGTTACGTTGCAATAGTTGACCTTACTCGTGCCGCAACTAATATTCGTAATAAAACCTTCGACGCAGTTAACCCTATCATAATGCTTGCTTTGATTTATCTTTTGATGGTGGTTGTTATGACAAAACTCCTTGCGGTTTTGGAAAAGAGACTGCGTAAGAGTGATGGGAGGTAATCGGAATGTCCAATGAAGCAATAATCAGTGTTAAAGGCCTTTGCAAAAAGTTCGAAAACAACGAGGTTCTCAAAGGCGTTAGCATAGATATAAATAAGGGCGACGTTGTTTGTGTTATCGGTGCCTCGGGCTCGGGTAAATCCACCTTTTTGCGTTGCTTGAACCTGCTCGAAACTCCTACGTCGGGTAAAATAGTTTTCGAAAAATCCGATCTTACCGACAAAAAGGTAGATCTTAACCTTCATCGTCAAAAAATGGGAATGGTGTTCCAACAATTCAACCTTTTCCCCCATATGACTATTCTTGAAAATCTAACCTGCGCTCCCGTTTTGCTCAAAAAAGCGACCAAGGAGCAAGCCGAAGCAAAGGCGAAGACTCTTCTTGCCCGCGTAGGCTTGGCAGATAGAGCTTCGTCCTATCCTAACCAGCTTTCGGGCGGTCAAAAACAGCGTGTTGCAATAGTTCGCGCGCTTTGTATGGAGCCCGACGTAATGCTCTTTGACGAACCTACCTCCGCGCTCGACCCCGAAATGGTTGGCGAGGTTTTGGACGTTATGCGTGAATTGGCTAGCGAGGGAATGACTATGGTAGTCGTTACTCACGAAATGGGATTTGCTCGCGAGGTGTCTAACAGAGTTATCTTCCTTGATGACGGTGTTATTGCCGAAGAGGGTGCACCCGACGAATTGTTCAACAATCCCAAGAGCGAACGCTTGAAATCCTTCCTTGCAAAGGTTCTTTAAGCGATTGAGGTGTTATTATGTCTGTAAAAGGAAGAAGCTTCTTAAAGCTCCTCGATTTCACCCCCGAGGAAATAAAAGCATTTATCGATCTTGCGATAGAGCTTAAGGCAAAGAAAAAGGCGGGGATCCCCCACCGTCTTTGTGAGGGCAAGAATATCGCACTTGTTTTTGAAAAAACGAGTACCCGTACCCGTTGCGCCTTTGAGGTTGCGGCGGCTGATCTCGGTATGCACCCCGTTTATCTCGATCCGTCGGGATCCCAGATAGGTAAAAAGAAAAGCATCGCCGATACCGCGCGCGTTCTCGGAAGAATGTTCGACGGTATCGAATACCGTGGCTTCGGTCAGGAAATCGTTGAAGACTTGGCTCGTTATGCGGGAGTTCCCGTTTGGAACGGCTTGACTAACGAATTCCATCCGACCCAGATCCTCGCCGACTTTATGACTATTATCGAGCATTTCGGAACCCTTTCGGGCAAAAAGCTCGTATATATGGGCGACGCAAGATATAATATGGGTAACTCGCTTATGGTCGGTTGCGCGAAAATGGGTATGCATTTCGTTGCCTGCGCGCCTAAAAAGTATTTTCCCGACGAAAAGCTTGTTAACGAATGTAAAAAGATTGCCGAAACCACCGGTGCGATTCTTGAATTTATTGAGGATCCGATTGTCGCCACTAAGAATGCCGACGTTATCTATACCGACGTTTGGGTTTCTATGGGCGAGCCCGCTGAGGTTTGGGAAGAGCGTATCAACGAGCTTTCCCCTTACAGCGTAACAAGCGAGCTTATGGCAAACGCAGGAGCACAATGCAGATTTATGCACTGCCTACCCGCATTCCACGACCTTAATACCGCTATCGGACGCGATATTTACGAAAAATTCGGTATCGACTGTATGGAGGTCACCCACGAGGTTATCGAGGGAAGCCAATCCATCGTATTCGACGAAGCCGAAAACCGTATGCATACAATCAAAGCCGTTATGGCGGCTACGCTGTAAAAGGAAGATGAGAATGAAGGTTACAAGACTGTTTTCACTGATTCTCGCAATCGCTATGGTGTTCTCGCTCGTTGCGATTCCCGTTTCGGCAACAACTCCCGAAGAGGATGCGGAAGAGCGAATGGCTTTCTCTGCTTCTGTTATAATGGTGGCTTTGCTGACAATAGCGGGAGTTGCGCTCGTGTGTGTTCCATTTGTCATAATCGCAGTTATAGTCATTGTAGTAATAACGGCGAAAAAGAAAAAGGCAACCGCCGCAAATGAATCCGAATCGGTTGAAGATAAGACTTCCGAGGAGCAGAGATGATGAGAATTGTAAGTTTATTGTTGGGCGGAGCGGCCTTGCTTTGCGGAGCAGTCGTTGTTGCGGCAGTCGTCGTTGCGATTGTCCTTATAGCAAAGAAAAAATAAAGATAATAAAACCGTCGGGGATTATTCCTCGACGGTTTTGTGCTTTTATGAACTTGTAAAAGGTATTATTTGCTTAAAACCAAGGACTTAACAGCCATATAGTCAAACATATTGATTTTGCCGTCACTGTTATAGTCGGCGCGCTCCGATTGGTCGTCGGTGGGTGTGGTTTTGCCCAAGCAGATTGATTTAAGCATCAAATAGTCGAACATATTAACGGTTCCGTCGCCGTTGACGTCGCCGGATTCGTATTTTTCTTGGGGTGCGGGTTCTTTGATAATATGCTCTTCACCGCATTGGTCGAAAACGACTTCATTAATAGAAGCGGTTTCGGTTGCACCGCAAGCAGTACAGGTATAGGTTATTATACCTTCCTCGGAATCCTCGGTGCCGTTGTCCCAAGTATGGTTCCAAGATGTCGAATTACATTTCGAAAGCGAGCCCGTCGAAAAGCTTATCGAGCTTGAAACGTTGGGGTTGGAATAAATAACGTAGTTGACCTTTTTCGTTAAGGTTATGCTGTGGAGAAGCGTCGAGCCGTTCTTGACGTTAATAACGGTGCTTGAGCTGTAAGAGCTCGTGGTGGAGTAATAATACTGCGAGCCGCTTGCAGGAGCTTCTCTCATTCCGTTAGAGCCTGCTGCGAAAACGGTTGCACCGTTGATTATCCAAGAGCCGTCGCTGTCAAACGGAGAGTTGTCGCCGCCGCTTTGCATAGACAAAACGTTTAC
>JAZRLT010000050.1:0-5118 GCA_045646995.1 Eubacteriales bacterium
TTTTTTTCAATATTCGCCGTTATGCGAGTACGATTTCCTTGTTCTGTTCGGAGGAGTCGTACATAGCCTGCATCATAGTAGCGGTGATGATAGCCTTGTCGATATGGGAAGGAAGCTTTTCACCGGACTTAATGCAGTTGATGAAGGAGTCGATTTCGTTCTGGAACATAGCGCTTTCGGTATACTTAGGCTTGAAGTTGATAAGAGTATTGCAAGAGGTAGTATACATAGTGAAGTCGCCGCCGTAGTTAAGACGGATACCTGCCTTGGTACCGAGGAAGTCGATATAGGTTTCGGAAATACCGATATTCTGAGCCCATGCGCCGTTGAAGGTAATGGTGGGGCCTTCGGTACGAACGAAGCCGGTAACGAAGTCGTCAACGTCATAAGTACCGTTGAGATCCTTGGTGTCTTCGGACCACATACCGTCGTAAACGTAATTAGGCATATCTACGCCGAGCTTGGAGAAAGCCTTAGCGGAAACGGTAAGAGGCTTGGGGTCATCGGTACAGTACATAACGATATCGAGGTAGTGAACACCCCAGTCGATAAGAACACCGCCGCCCGCGATAGACTTATCGGTGAACGCACCGCCGAGTCCGGGGATGGAACGATGAGCACGGAAGCTTACGTATACGTGGTAAACTTCACCGAGTTCGCCTGCCTGAATAAGCTCACGAACCTTATTAACAGCGGAGTTGAAACGGTTAACCACGCCGATATTAAGAACCTTACCGGTCTCATGCTGAGCCTTCTGCATTTCGAGAGCTTCGGAAAGAGTTCTTGCGGAAGGCTTTTCGCAAAGAACGTTCTTGCCTGCTTTAAGGCAGTCAATGGTGATAAAGCTGTGCATCTTGTTGGGAGTACATACGGAAACCGCTTCGACTTCGGGGTCTTCGAGAATAACCTTGTAATCTTCAACAGCGATACCGCAGCCGTACTTTTCAACGGCAGCGTCAGCCTTAGACTTGATGATGTCGCAGAAGTACTTGATTTCTACGTCGTTGTTCGCCATATAAGCGGGAATGTGAGCATTGTTTGCAATAGTACCGCAACCGATGATAGCGATCTTCATTTTGGACATGGTTGTTTTCCTCCGGAAACAAATTTTAGTTGATTTTCATTATTATGAACGATATCCCGTCCACATTTTGGTTCATTTTACCACAAACTAATTCATATTTCAATAACTTTTCGAAAAAATACTTGACTGATTTTAAGGATAATTATATAATTTACGGTAACACCGAGGTTTCCGAGGAGGCATATATGAACGGACGCAGAATATACGGAGATATACGAGAAGCGGGATTCGACTTAGCGTTATTTCTCGATGAAACGAGCCAATATTATTTAAGTGATTTTTACACCACCGACGGTGTAGTTATCGTGTCGGAAAAAGAAACGGCGCTCATCACCGACTCGAGATATATCGAAGCCGCCGAAAATGACAAAAAAGCAGGTAAATTAAGCGACGACGTCAACGCCTATCTCTTCAAAAAGGGTCTTTACGCGGATATTTCCGAATATATCAACAGCATCGGCGCAAAAAAGGTCGCGCTCGATCCGGACCTGATAACTGTAAAGCAGCTGCAGACCTTAAAGGAAAAATGCGAAAACACCGAATTCGGATTCGTTTCGGGAGCATGCTTAAAGCACAGGCGCATAAAGACCGAAGCAGAGGTCAAAAAGATAAAGAAGGCTCAAAGCATTACCGACGGGGCATTTTCGCACATACTCACCTTCATAAACGAAGGAAGAACCGAAACCGAGATCGCCGCGGAGCTTGAATATTTTATGAGAAAGAACGGGGCGAGCGGTTTAGCCTTTGAAACGATAGCTGTTTCGGGAAAGAACTCTTCCCTACCCCACGGCGTACCGACCGAAGAAAAGCTTACCAAAAACTCGTTCCTCACCATGGATTACGGCGCTAAATACGCAGGATATTGCTCGCATATGACGCGTACGGTCGTGCTCGGAAAAGCTGACGAGGAAATGAAGCGCATTTACAACACCGTACTCACCGCGCAAGCCGAGGCTATGAAGCAGATAAAGGCAGGTATGACCTGCAAAGACGCCGACAAGATAGCGAGAGACGTCATTACCGACGCGGGATACGGTCAATATTTCGGGCATTCGCTCGGGCATTCGCTCGGGCTTGAGGTACACGAGCTTCCTTCCGTATCACCCAAAAGCGACGAAATACTCGTTGCGGGAAACATTGTAACCGTCGAACCGGGTATATATATTCCCGGCAAATACGGAGTAAGAATCGAAAACATGGTCCTTGTAACCGAAAACGGTTGCGAAAATCTCACAAACAGCAACAGAGAACTTATAGAAATATAAGGAGCATTGATATGAATCCGGCAATAATGGCGGCAATAATACTTTGTATTATCCTGCCTATGCTTTTACGTCAAAAGCGTTTCAAATTGAACATCACATCGAAAAGAAGGAGAAAAAACAGAATGTTACCCAAAGAATTAATACAGGATTTCATTGACAAGGTTTGCTATATCAGCGTTTTCGACGGAAGCTTCACTTCTATGGTCAGACTTGTAGCTTTTGAAGAAAACTGGATAAAGGTAAAAGGACCGGACGGGATTGGGCTTATAAACTGCGATATGCTGAAGGAGATCAAGCTCGCACCCGAAAAACACCAAAACAAATACTTATAAAGACGTCACGGTAAATAAAAAAGACTTGACAAAAAGCGACCTATAATATAAAATACATTAGATAATAATATTTTGTCTTTTATACAGGACATAAATCAGGAGGATATAATATGATTTCCGCAGGCGATTTCAGAAACGGCATTACTTTTGAAAATGAAGGCCAGCTTATGCAGGTTATCGAATTCCAGCACGTTAAACCCGGTAAGGGCGCAGCGTTCGTAAGAACCAAGATGAGAAACATCATCACCGGTGCTGTTATCGAAACCTCTTTCAACCCCACCGCAAGATTCCCTCAGGCTATCGTTGAGAGAAAAGATATGGAATACAGCTACAGCGACGGCGATCTTTACTACTTCATGGATCCCGAAACCTACGATCAGGTTCCCCTCAACTCCGACAAGCTTCCCGAAAGCTTCAAGTTTGTTAAGGAAGGCATGACCTGCAGACTTATGTCCTACAAGGACAACGTTTTCTCGGTTGAACCTCCCACATTCGTTGAACTCGAAGTTACCGCTACCGAGCCCGGCGTAAGAGGCAACACCGCTACCAACGTAACCAAGCCCGCTACCGTTGAGACCGGCGCAGAGGTTAAGGTTCCGATATTCATCAACGAAGGCGACGTTATCAAGATCGATACCCGTACTTGTGAATATCTCGAAAGAGTATAAGTTCTTTCCCCAAAAATCTTCCGATTTTTGGAGACCCCATAGTCGCTGACGCTCCCTATGAGATGTCCGTACGCTCGCGCCGTGTTTGTGCATAAATGTCCAAACACGCAGACATCATAGGTATATTTTTCAAGACGCATGTCCTTGAAAAATATGAATTTCATCATATCGGAGACGGAAGCGTTATCAAGATTGACACCAAAACCCGTGAATATCTCGAAAGAGTATAAGCTATAATATAATAGCTGTACGACGAACAAAAATACAACAAAGGAGAAATTACAATGACTGTATCCGAAAAGGCTGCATACATTAAGGGTCTTATGGAAGGTATGGATATCGATACCTCTAAAGGCGAAGGCAAGATTCTCGCCGCTATGGCTGATCTTCTCGAAGATCTCTCGCTTTCCGTAATGGATCTCGAGGACGAGACCGCTACCCTTAACGACTATATCGAAGAGATCGACGAGGATCTCGGCGCAGTTGAAGAAGACCTCTACTGCGATGACGATTGTGATTGCGATTGCTGCGATTGCGACGACGATTATGATTGCGACTGCGATTGCGATGATTGCGATGACGATTGCGATTGCTGCGACTGCTGCGAATGCTTGGAGCTTGAATGCCCCGCTTGCGGCGAGCCCGTATACATCGACGAATGCGACGTAGACGAAATCGACGAGCTCGAATGCCCTTCCTGCGGCAAGGTTCTCTCTATCGTTGAGACCGAAGCTGAAGACGATTGCGACTGCGGTTGCTGCGACGCTGAATAATTCGGCAAATCATTATAAAAAAGAAATGCGGTAGGTTAACACTTACCGCTTTCATTTTGGATAGCTATGATAAAAAGAGAAGTTATTGACGTACACACACATATATGGCCCGACAAGATCGCGCTCCGAGCCGCCGACAACATCGTTAATTATTACGGTCTTCCCCGCCAAGGCGACGGTTCATCAAACGGGATTTTCGAGGGTGCAAAGGATTTCGAAAACATCAGATTCGTTATTTCCTCGGCGACCTTAAAGCCCGACACCGCACACGCACAAGTCGGCAACGATTTCATCCTCAACGCTTCAAAGGAAGACGATAGATTTATTCCCCTTTCTTCATTTCACCCGTTTATGGGCTATGACGAAGCTGTCGCAGAGCTTGAAAGATGCAAATCGCTCGGCTCGAAGGGCATAAAGATACATTCGGATTTTCAGCGTTTTGATATTGACGCGCCCGAGGCGGTAGAGATTTACAAAGAAGCGGCGCGACTCGAGTTACCTATTCTTTTCCACGTCGGAGACCCGAACACCGAGTTTTCGACACCGAAAAAGGTTCGTAACCTATTCGAAAAGGTACCCGAGCTCACCATAATTGCCGCTCATATGTGCGGTTACGGCGTTTGGAAGGAAGCCGAAGAATATCTCATCGGCACTCCCGTATACACCGACACAAGCGAAGCCTTACTTGGAATGGACGGACGTGCTCTATATAATCTTATCGAAAAGCACGGTGTAAGCAAGGTTATGTTCGGTAGTGATTATCCGCTTTGGAACACAGGATATGCATTCGGGCAAATGGAAGCGATAGGACTTTCCGAAAACGAGAAAAAACTTATATACAGCGAAAACGCGAAAAAGGTTTTTGAGCTTTGATTTTATTCAAAAGGAGTTCCTAATGTCAAATACAGTCCAATTCAAAAACAAGCCAACGAATATTTTAATTGACGATTTAATAACAAACATCGACAAATATTCTTTCTGCCAATTGCAGTTAAT
>JAZRLT010000051.1:0-7691 GCA_045646995.1 Eubacteriales bacterium
TGAAAAAAACGAAAAAACTGTTTTTTTAATTTATATGTCGAAAAATACGTCCTCGTCGTCGGGGAGCTTACGGGGAACGGGGGAGAGCTTTAGAAGATCCAACGAGAACTTCTTACAGCTGTCGCTCGCCTTTACCGCACCGACCGAACGGCAAATACACATATCAGATTCGCTTATTACTACGGCGTTTTCGCAATAGGCGCAGATGCGCTCGATGTCATCGTGTTTGTTCTTCATAACCGTTCCTGCTTTCTCGCTTTTTCTACATTTTACTCCGAAATTCTCCTTTTGTCAACCGAAAATGATTACCAACAGCGTAAATATGGTACAGCCTATCGTTTTTCCTGTAAAATACGGTACCATCGAAAGCCGTCCCTCGGTTACGCTTTTTACCTGCATAGCGACCGAGCAACCCGTGAACCCAAGCGAAAACGCGGTTATCGGAAGAGAATATATTCCCGCATCGCTTGCTGCGGCACAGCCCGACGAAAACTCCAAAAACGATCGCAACAGCGCGTCGGCGGTGGCGCTTAATGATAAGGTATTTGAAATCGCGCTTCCCGCAACGATAAAAAATATGACGCAGGCGCAAAGGCTTATAATCGTACGCGCACTGTCGGAAATGGATTCCGAAAGATTGCTCCGCTTGGCGCTCGAAACAAATTCAAGCTTTGGCTTTGCTTTGCCGAAAACGACGTATTTCATTATAACAGCGGTCAGACCCGTCGCTAAAAGCTGAAATATAAAAAGCCGTATACCGACGCGCGCATCGCCGTACAATCCGCTTCCCACGTATCCGATAACGAAGGATATACTCGCGTTATTTGAAAAAGAAGTAAGATATTCCGAATATTTTTTTGTCGTACGACCGTTTTTATAAAGCTCGGTCGCAAGCTTTGCTCCTATCGGCGCTCCGCACAACGAGCCTAGCAAAAATAAAAGAGGTTCGTAACCGAGCCTTCCGATAACCCTTTCGACGATAGGGGATGACAGGGCGCGCTTCGCCAAAACCATATATATGAAGAGTGACGGTATAAGCGTATTACCGCAAAAGTAAAGAGCTTGACGCGTCGGTTCGCTCGCATAATTAGGGAATACAAGAAAATATACAAAGAGTAAAATGACCGCGACATCTGCCGATATCGACAGAGCTTTTTTTGTTTTCATAAAATCACTCCGTTACGAGTATATTTTAACGGTGAATTGATTTATGAAAATGTTTTCGGATTTGTTCGAAAAAACGAATTGCCGTCTCGTAGAGCTTCGTGAAAGGAATTACGTGCTCGCCGAAGGGTATTCTTCCATTGAAGTCTATTCGGAGGTTAAAATCGTTCTTTCTTCCGCATACGAGCGATTGTCGGTATACGGAAGCGGATTGACACTTATTCATTTAAGTGACAGCCACATCGCGATAGAGGGGAGGATCAACGGGATTGAGTTTTTATAGCTTATTCCATTCTGTTTTCGGGGAGTATGTCTTCGAAACGGACGAAACCTCCTTTCCGAGGCTTGCAAACGAGCTGTTGAATAGAAAAATAAGGTTTTGGAAAACCGAGTCGGTCGGCGAAGCGATACGCTTTCGTTGCTCGCTGTTTCTTTCCGAAGAAATAACTGCCGCCGCGGATTCATTGGGGCTGAACGTTGTGATAATACGTAAGCGCGGATTACCGTTTCTGTTTTCGCGTTACCGAAAAAGATATGGGCTTATTATCGGCGCGATGCTCGGGTTGGTTTTGCTTTTCTATTCCCAGCTTTTCGTATGGAAAATAAACGTCGAGGGCAATACCTCGCTTTCGGACGGATATATCGAGAGTGCGCTTAGGGACTGCGGAATTACCGTCGGGGTCTATATTCCCGAAATAGACGTAAAGCGGTACGCGAACCTTCTTATACTTAATCACGAAGAAATATCCTCGGCGGCGATAAGCATAAACGGAACACATTTAACCGTAAACGTGCTCGAAACGACCTTTCCGCCCGATATTGTAGACGGCAAGGGTTTTTATAACGTCATAGCTGAGCGCGACGGGGTGATACTCGATATTGATGCGGCAGACGGAAGCCCTGAAGTATCGGAGGGGGACGCGGTATATAAGGGAGAATTATTGATAAACAGCTTTATCGAGGGTAACAATGGGACCTACCGCCCAACCCACGCGCGCGGGACGGTTTACGCCGCCGTCGAGGAAAGCTTTGTAAGCGAAATCCCGCTTTCGCGTATTACTCGGCATTATACGGGCAATACTGCGACGCGCTTGGAAATAAGCGTTATGGGAAAAAGTATGCCCTCGTCGCTTTCGAGTCCTTACGAATATTTCGATGCCGTCACGACCGAAAAGACGATAAATATTTTCGGTTTGATCGAGCTTCCAGTAAG
This sequence comes from Eubacteriales bacterium, assembly GCA_045646995.1. Lineage (GTDB taxonomy): Bacteria > Bacillota > Clostridia > Oscillospirales > CAG-382 > Coliplasma. The sequence goes on from JAZRLT010000051.1 coordinate 2,378, forward strand.
AGTATTCAAGGTGATTTACAGCGAATACGAGCCGAAAACCGAAAACATAACGCCCGAGCTTGCCAAGGTTATTGCCGAGGAAGAGATCGACGGAAAATTACGCGCCTTGGATTTAGAAATATTGTCCTGCGAAAAGGAGTTTGTGTACGACGAGAAAAACGGCGTTTGCATACTTACCGCAAACGCCGTTGTAAAACAAAATATTGCTAAAGAGGTACCGTTCGAAATAGATTATTACAATATTTCCGAAAGGTTGCCCAACGCCTCGGAGTAAATCTCCATACCGAGATAAAATTCCTTGACACTCATATATTCGTCGCGCTGATGCGCGTTGCCGCGCTCGGAGTCGAAATAGCTTCGCTCGGAGGGGATTGCCGAACCGAATGCGACGGTGTTGGGAAGATGGCGCGCGTAGGTTCCGCCGCCGGTGGTGTAGGGCTCGCATTTTTCGCCGATAACCCTTTCGTAAGCCGAGGTCAGCGCTTTTATCTTCGCGTCGTCGCCGTTTACGAAATAACCCTCGGATTGCATACCTACGGTAACCTTTCCGCCATAGGGGGCTACTGTCGTTTCTATCGTTTTCGCGATTTCTTCGTAAGAGGTAGAGGGAATATGACGGATGTTGAAATCCTGAACAACGCTTCCGTCAACGGTAGAAATGATACCGCCGACGCAGGTAAGATATCCGAAGTCCTTATCAGTCTCGTCGATACCTAAGGTCTTTCCGAGATATTCCGAGGTCGCTTTCTCGAGTAACCCGAAATAACCGTCCTTGTCGGCAAGTCCGTTTTCAATAAGGTAGGAAATAAGAACGTTTATCGCGCTTACTCCGCCCTCGGGCATAGCCGCGTGAGCCGATTTGCCTTTAGCCTCGATACGGTTGCCGTTGACGGTGATACCGTCGGCTTCGGGGAGCGCTTTGTCGGTCTCGACGATAGCATAAGCCGAGCCGGGGACGGCGTTGGATACCGTACCGCCCTTGATTTCCTTTATTCCGTCGGGAAGCCTTCCGAATTCGACCGAAAGTGCAAGAATGCTTTTTTCACCGATACAAACGGGGAATTCCGAGTCGGGTGTAAAGGAAAACATCGGGGGCTTTCTTACCGAAACGAAATAGTCAAGATCGGTACATCCGACCTCTTCGTCGCTTCCGAGTATAAGCCGTACCGTAAAGGGGAGCTTTATATTATTTTCCTTGAGATATCTTAAAACGTAAAGGCTTTGGATAAATGGTCCCTTGTCGTCGTGGGTACCTCTTCCGATAAGAAGATTATCGCTTACGGTAAGCGTAAACGGATCCACGCTCCAGCCGTCGCCCGCGGGGACAACGTCTAAGTGGCATACGATACCGACTTCTTTTTCGGAGTCGCCGTAAAGAACGCTCATACAACGGTAATCGTGGTTTTCAACCGCGAAGCCGTATTTTTCGGCGAGCTCTTTAGCCTTGTCGAGCGCAATCGCGCATTCGCGGCCGTAAGGATATATTCCGTCGGGCGATGATGCGACGGAGGGAATAGAAATTATTTCCGCAAGGTCGCTTAACGCTTGAGCGCGTATCTTATCATTCGAGAAAAATTCTCTTGAGGTCATTTTAAATCTCCTGTCCCGATATGCCCTCGCGAAGCTTGTTGAGTGCGTCGCCAAAGCGTCTTTCGGTTTCGGTCATGCTGCGGTGCATTTCGTCCTGACGCTGACGGAATTCTTCGGCAGCGGCGGAAAGGCTTTCGCATTTACGTCTCGTGTCCTCGATAAGCTTTGCGGCCTCCTCTTCGGCGGAGATACGTATAACCTTCGCTTCGTTTTCGCCGTTTCTGCGGGCGAGGTCGATTACGAGATTAGCCTCTTTTTCGGCGTTGTTGATTATTTCGCCGGCACGCTTGTCGGCAACGATCATCTTTTCGCCGATTTCGGCGCAAAGTGCATCGTATTCCTTTTGCTTTTCGGCGAGAGCCTCCTCGTGAGCCTTTGCGGTTTCCTCCATAGAGGTACGGGATTCGGAAAGCTCGAGCTTAAGTCTTGTGTTTTCCGCTTCCAATGCGCGGAGCTTTTCGGTCATATCCTTAACGTTCTCTTCGTATTTGTCGCTCAACGAAAGGATAAATTCGTCGACCTGCTTGGGATCGTATCCCTTGAACGATGTCTTGAAATAGGTTTCTGCCAAAATCGCACACCATCCTTAAATAATATTAACTTAAATATATCATACGATACTCAAAATGTCAACGACAAGGAGTGAAAACAAATAGTAACGCTTATTAAAGATGCGGTATGGGGCTTACCCACGATCGTTTTACTGACACTTTTCGGGATGTATTTTACTTATAAAACCCGTTTCTTTACCCCAAAAGCAGTTTTGAAAACCATAAAGGATACGCTCGGGTCTCTTTTTAAGCAACACGGCGAAGGCGGTATATCTCCTTTATCTGCGGTTGCGACTGCGCTCGGCGGTACCGTCGGAGTCGGAAGCATTGTCGGCGTTGGCTACGGTATTTCCGTCGGCGGTGTCGGAAGTATATTCTGGATGTGGGTATGCTCGTTTTTCGGTATGGGTCTTAAATACGCCGAGGTTCGCGTCGCGCTTACAAAAAGGGGACGAATAAACGGAGAACCGGTCGGCGGTGCACAGTTCAGATTGAGCGGAATGGGATATAAGCGGCTCGCCGTTGTATTTGCGGTGTGCTGTATTGCCGCTTCCTTCGGTACGGGAAACATAACCCAGATAGGCGCGATGACTTCGTTTTTGAACCGCGAGGGCTTGCCGAAGGCTGTTTGCGCCGTGATATGCTTCGTTACCGTTGCTTTTGCGGTATTCGGAGGAAGAAAACGTATAGCGACGCTGAATTCATTTGCGGTTCCCGCGGCTTCTGCGGTATATATCGCGGCTTGCGTTGCTATACTGACTATGAATATTTCTTCCGTTCCCTCGGTATTTTTATCTATAATAAAAAACGCTTTCGGATTTTCTGCCGTCGCGGGAGGCTTTTCGGGGGCTTTGGTATCAACGGTCATACGCGAGGGATTTGTAAGAAGTATGTTTTCAAACGAGGCGGGAATGGGCTCGTCACCGCTTGCCCACGCGTCGTCGGCGGAAATAAATCCCGACGTTCAGGCAGAGTGGGGGATATTCGAAATATTTTTCGATACCTTCGCGGTATCTACCCTAACGGCGGTTTGCCTTATATCGTGCAATACCTGCGACCCGTTTTTGATGTTCGAAAATAGGTTCGGCGACGTGGGGAAATGGACGTTTCTTATCCTCGCATCGGTGTTTGCGCTTGCGTCGGTATTGAGCTGGTGTTTTTATGCCGAGACGGCGGTGGATCATCTCTTTCCCGCCGGAGGACGCGCAAGATTTTTTTATCGTGCGGTATTTTCGGCAGTGACCCTTGTCGGCGCGTTCGTCACGGGAAAAATTTTGTGGGAGCTTGCCGATATATTGAACGCACTTATGATGTTCCCGAATCTGTTTTTGCTTTATAAATGCCGAAAGGAAATAGGAAGGATAGCGTAGTATGTGGTACAATAAGGATATTGATGAATTATTCGCCGAGCTCGATACCTCGCCGGAGGGGATAACGCCGTCGGAAGCGGTACGGCGATTACAAGAAACGGGGCGAAACGAGTTAGAGTCGGGAAAGAAAAAGGGGCTTGTGCGACGATTTTTCTCGGCACTTTGCGACCGTATGACGGTGGTTCTTCTCGTAGCCGCGGGAATATCCTGCGCGACCTCCTTCGTTTCGGGAGAGGGATTTGCCGATCCTCTTATAATACTCTTAATAGTAATAATCAACGCCGCGATAGCCGTACTTCAGGAAAGCCGAGCGGAAAAGGCGTTAGAGGCTTTGAAAAATATGACCTCGCCGGAAACCGCCGTTATACGCGACGGCAAAATTGTGCGTATCCCGAGCGCCGAAATAGTTTACGGCGACGTTTTTATAATCGAAAAGGGCGATATCGTACCCTGCGACGCACGGCTTATCGATTCTAATGAGCTTCTTGTCGATGAATCCTCGCTTACGGGCGAGTCGGTCGGAGTTATAAAAAACCATCGTGACAAGCCTTTAGACGGGATGCCGATCTCCGAGATAGCCAATTCGGTTTTTACCTCGTCTCATATTATTTCGGGTCGAGCGAGAGCGGTGGCGGTGAAAACGGGAATGGAAACCTGCGTCGGTGAGATTGCGGGAATGATAAGCGGTGAGGGAGAGCAAACCCCGCTTCAAAAGCGGTTGTCGAAGCTGAGCGCGCTTTTGGGTAACGTCACTATCGCTATATGCGCTGTAATATTCGTTTTTTCGTTTTTTAAGGGTATGGACGTAGGCGAAATGTTTATGACCTCGGTTTCTCTTTCGGTGGCGGCGATTCCCGAGGGGCTTCCCGCGATAGTCACCGTCGTGCTTTCGGCGGGTGTGCGAACCATGGCTAACCAAAGGGCGGTCGTGAAGCGGCTTCCCGCCGTCGAAACTCTCGGCTGTGCCCAAATTATCTGCTCCGATAAAACGGGAACGCTTACCTGTAATAAAATGACCGTTACGGCGGTTTATGGTGATGAGAACGAATTAAGGAAAGCGTTTGCTTTATGCAATAACGATTCTTCTCCTACCGAAACGGCGCTTTCCGAATACGTCGGTGATTGCAAGACGATAAGAGAAAGCTATAAGAGAGTACGCGAAATACCCTTTGATTCGGTAAAAAAATATATGGCGACAGCGAATAAAAATCGAGACGGCTACGTCGTATATATCAAAGGCGCGCCCGACGTCATTTCAAAATATTGTCCGTCAAAGGAAAGGGTTATATCCGAAAATACTAAGCAAATGGCGTCGGATGCTTTGAGGGTGATGGGGTTTGCGAGGTATGAATGCGAAAAATTACCCGAGGACATTATGTCGGGAAGCTTTGAGTTTATAGGACTTTGCGGTATTGAGGATCCGCCCCGATCCGAGGCGAGAGGGTCGGTTTCGGTTTGTAAAAAAGCCGGTGTAAGAGTGATTATGATAACGGGAGATCATCCCGATACGGCTTTGGCGGTCGCCGTAAAATTGGGTATAACCGATAAAAAGGGAATGGTTATGACCGAAAGAGAAGCGTCCGAGCTAACCGAATCCGAATTCTTACGCGCGATAGAAAAATGCAACGTCTTTGCCCGCGTGACTCCGTCGTTCAAGCTTCGGGTAGTGTCTGCATTAAAGGCGAAGGGCTACGTCGTCGCGATGACGGGGGACGGGGTAAATGACGCACCTGCGCTTAAAAAGGCAGATATAGGTTGTGCTATGGGAATAAGCGGAACAGAGGTGGCAAAGGAATCGGCGGA
>JAZRLT010000052.1:0-2023 GCA_045646995.1 Eubacteriales bacterium
TGAGTCGATAAAAATTCGTTTACGACCTGCTCGTTTTCGATTTTGTTTATAGAACAGGTGGAGTATACCATAGCTCCGCCGACCTTAAGGTATTTTGAGGCGGACTCAATAATAGCTCTTTGTGTACGGTAAAGTCCGTCAAAATCGCTCGGCTTTTTGTATTTTATTTCGGGCTTGCTGCCCATAACACCCGTTCCGCTGCAGGGTACGTCGCATATAACTCTGTCGGCTGTGCCGATGAGGTCATTGATAGCATATCTTGCGTCCTGCTTTGCGGTAGTGATAATTGTCAATCCTAATCTTTCGGCGCTCTTTTCGATAAGCGGAAGCTTGTTTTCGTGAATATCGAAGGAATAAACCCGTCCCTCGTTGTTCATATCAATCGCCGCTCCGAGGGTCTTTCCGCCGGGGCAGGCACAAACGTCAATGACGGTCTGACCCGCTTTTGCATCGAGAAGCTCGACCGCCTTTTGCGATCCTAACCCTTGAACGTAATATAGACCGCGCTCGATACCGCTTATTGCGTCTTGAGCGCTTTCGCATTTTACCGTTTTACTTCCTTTCACGATGCCGCCCGTTTGTTTGGCTACCGCTTCGGAATCGGATTTTAAACCGTTTACTCTTAAGTATGTAAGCGCTTTTCCGAAAAACGCACCGAAAATTCGCTCGGTCTTATCACCGTATTGCGATGCGATCAATTCGTATAAATCCTTGTCGGCGGAATATTTTATATATCCCGCTTCGTGATCAATTTTGTTCAATAGCTCCGATTTCGCCGATGAAATCGTTCTTAATACGGCGTTGATAAATCCCGCCGTGCTTTTTCCGAAAATACGCTTTGCAATTTCTACCGTCTCGTCGCAAGCTGCGCTCGACGGAACCTTGTCCATATAGAGGATTTGGTAAATACCGGTCATCAAAAGCGCCTTTACGTCGTTTTTAATGGCTTTTTTTGCGTATTCGGAAATTATATATTCTAAAGTGACCTTTCGTTCGAGCGTACCGAGAACGATACTTTCCGCGAAAGAACGGTCGATGCCCGTTAATCCCTTGTCGAACGTAAGCAGATTTGAGTACGCACCGCCGAATATTCTCTTGACGGCGCCGTACGCCGCAAATCTTGCTTTATCTGTCATTAACCCTTGTTCCTATCTCGATTTTGTTTCCGCGTAAATAGCTTTCCGCGTCGCAAACACCTTTGCCCTCGGGGCATAACTTAGTAATAATAACGCTTCCGACCGAGCAGGCAATTTCAATACCGCCCTTGTCGGTTGAAATTACCGTTCCGACGTCACCGCTTCCGTTCGAAGCGACAGCGTTTCTTACCTTGAATCGCTTTCCGTTGATAAAGAAAAACGATCCGGGGAAGGGGGATAATCCTCTTATTCTGTTTCTCGTATCTTCCGCGGTTTCTTCGAAGGTGATATATGCGTCGTCGTTACCGATCTTCGACGCGTAGGTGACTAAAGCTTCGTCCTGCTTTTCACGCGGTATATTTCCGCATTCGGCGAGCTTTATAAATTCCTTTAGCGCGGTTTTTCCCGCGTTTGCGAGCTCGTCGTGATACTCTTCCGCGGTCCAATCATCCTTTATTTCGATAGGGGTCTTGACGATCATATCGCCGGTATCCAACCCCTCGTCCATATACATAATAGTCACACCGCCGACCTTGTCACCGCACATAATAGCACGGTTTATGGGTGCCGCACCTCTCCATCTCGGAAGAAGGGAAGCGTGTACGTTAACGCAACCAAGCCTCGGAATATCCAAAATACGCTTGGAAAGTATTCTTCCGTATGCAGTGACTACAAATAAATCGGCGTTGGTGTCCTCGAGAGTCTTTATAACCTCTTCGTCCTTAAGGCTGTTGGGTGCAATAACCTCAATTCCTTTTTGAATCGCGTATTGCTTTACGGGAGAAGGAGTGAGAGTATATCCTCTGCCCTTAGGTCTGTCGGGTTGAGTAACTACAAGGACTATTTCGTGTCCCGATTCGCATAAAGCCTCGAGAGAGGACACAGCG
>JAZRLT010000053.1:0-1787 GCA_045646995.1 Eubacteriales bacterium
TTGATATATCCGTTTTCGGTTACGGTAAAGCGAGGGTCAATAGAAATATAGTCTCCATTTTTGATTTCCAAGGCTCTTACGTCCTCGGCATTCTTGACGTTTTCATCAAGCAGCACGAACACTGTATTTTCGTTGCGCTCCATTGTTTTTGCATCGTCATAAGCGTGAGCCGAGTGATGCGCGCAAACAAGCATACCTGTGTATTTCTTGCCGCTACGGGTGTGTACCGTTACGTTTTCGCCCTCTACGTTAGCAAAATTAATTCCACCCACCGCGCGAAGACGTAATGTGCCGTCGGCATTTACGCCCCTGATCATAAAGCCCAGCGTATCCGCATGTGCGCTGACACATACGGTTTTGGACGTATCCTCACCCGTTACCGAAATATATGCGGTATCGCGGTTGTCATAGGTAACACGATATCCCAAGCTTTTCGCGTATTCTTCAAGTAACGGCTTTATTTCCGTATAATATCCTACAGGGCTCGGAGTTTCGATAAGCCGCTGCATAGTGTCTATTAAATAGGACGTATCAATTTTCATAAGCTTTATTACCTTGTTTTTATAATTTGCCGTTTCTACAAAACGGTTATTCCAATTCGCTTAAATTAGCATTATACCCCGTGAATTTAGTTCTTTTCGCGCGGTTTTTCGGGGAATTTGACCGTCTTTTTTCGCTTCGTCTATGGAGTCTCTGCAAAAACGGCATAAAAATGGTATCAGCGATACCACCCGAAAAACACAGTTTTTAGGGTTGATTTATTATACCATAAAAGCAGAATAAATACAAGAGGTTTGCGGAGAATTTTCAAAAAAGCGCAAAGAAGGGTGCCGCCGAAGCGACACCCTTCCATATTGGGATTATTCGTTTACCATTTCATCGCCCGGATTGTTGGGAACAATGGGAGCAATAATATAATCTTGAACGGGAGTCAAGTCAGCGGCAGGATTCATAATTACGTAGTAATGAGTTGTGGTTACAGCCTCACCCTTGTCGATGAATTTCAGAGCTACGGCAACATCATTGGATACGCCGTTGATGGTATAGACTTCGCCGCGAAGCGCTTCTGTTTCAGATTTCCATTCGCCCTTGTCGTCCTTCCAACCTGCTGTCAAGTTGACATCAGCAATCTTATTCCCGATCTTATCCTCTGCGATAACCTTTCCGCCTACGTAGGTCGAATATGCGCCTTCGTTTATCTGATAGAAGTATCCGCTTTCGTATTGGTACTCATCGTCGATAGGGGGAACGGGATCGTCGCCACCAAACATCATAGGTACAGCAATTACCGCTGCCATAAGCATTATTGCAAAGCAGGCTGCAATAGAACCCCACTTGAGCCAAGCGTTCTTTTTTACTGCTTTTGCGCGAGTTGCGCCACTAACGAGATCATCATCGATATGACCTACAGCGTTTACGATTCTCGGTGTTTTCATATTTCAATACCCTCCTTGATTAAAAAATCTTTTAGTTTAGTTCGAGTGTGATGCAACATATTCTTGACCTTACTTTCGGTGAAATCATAACGTCTTGCTATATCACCGATTGAACCAAAGAAATAGTATTTGCGAATAAATACATCGCGGATTTCACTTTTTTCATTTCGCAGAAAGTCGCTTATTAGTTTTCCAATATCTTCGTCACTCACCCCGTCTGCGATGCTCTCATCTGATAAGACTTCAGCGAGCTCATCGAGCGAAACAATGGTAGCTTGTGAACGTTTTTGTCTTGACATGGCTTCAAGCCGTTTGAGCGATAGATTTCTTGTTATTTTACATACAAAAGCC
>JAZRLT010000054.1:0-11456 GCA_045646995.1 Eubacteriales bacterium
CGGGAAGCATACCCGCGCCAACATCATCACCGAAGGTCCATGACATATAGTTATCGATTACGCCGTGATGATTAGCTATTCCCGAATATTGCTGCGAATATCCCGCGGCAACGTAACCGAGCGCCTTGGGCTCTGCCGCAACCTGAGAAGCGTTGGTATAGCAATACATTGTTCCCGTAACCTCACCGCCCGAAACGGTGAATTTTACGTTACCGTTAGCACAGCGAATAGGGTTGACGTAATGGTTTGCAGAATTATCTACGTTGATGTTTCTATATGCATCCGCTGAAGTTCCGCCGATTACCCAGAAATATTCTCCCGCAGGGAGACGGTAGGTAGTGGGCTGATAAACTCTTGGTTTATAATTCTTATATGCGTAATCAAGTCCCGAATATTTTGACGAAATTGCTCCGGTAGCGGTAAAATAGTCGTCGGGGAGCTTGAAGGACGTGTTATAAAAATCATACCAGGCGAGCTGACCGAACCAAGTGCCGATCCATTGATATCCTACGTTGGTTATAGTTACATACACGTCGTGATCGGAATCATTCTTAAGTTGATATCCGAGGTATGCATTACTGCCGGAATAGTTGGCGTGCTCGAACGTAACGTAGACCTCACCCTTGAGACCCTCGTTACGCATAAACGCTTTGCCGACGTGCTGTGCACCGAACATTTCAGGATTATTGGAATAGATATAAGTGCCGCCATCGCGTTTGACGTAATCGACTTTCGCAGGAGTCAAAGCGTCGTTTCCATTGACGTTATATTTCTTTGTGCTTTCGGGAGCGGCAACGTCGTAGGGAAGAGTAACTAGATGGTTTTTTGCCTCGGTGGTAATCTTGAAATCCTGATTTGCTTTTTCGGTCGAGACCTTAAGAGTATAATACTTATTTTTCTTAAGCGAAACACTTATTTTAGAGTCACTCTTCTTGAGAGTTTCGCCGTCTTGCTGGATTTCAATTTCAGCGACGTCGGTTCCTTGGAGTGTATATGTGTCACTGTACGGTGCATATACAGTGTAAGTGCGCGTGCCATCCTTATCGGTGACATCATCAATGCTGGAGAGCCTGAATGCCTCGTCTTTATTGATTTCGGGGATCTCGGAGGGGTCGCTTACGTCGCTTGAAGAATCGTCGATGGAAGAGTCTTCGGAAGACGACTCAATATCCGAAGAATCTTCGACGTTAGAGGATTCCGCGTCGGAAAGTTCCGGTTCGGAAGAATCGTCCGAATTTAACGAGGAATTATTGATCGCGCTTGTTTCGCTCGAAGAATCGAGATGAGAGCTTTCGTTGCCGTTATCATTACACGCGCTGAAAGCAGCAATAATAACAGAAACGGCAAGCAAAAGAGCTATCAAACGGGGGTTACTTGATTTTTTCATATTTAGAACTCCTTGATATATTAATTTATAATATCCCTAATGAGTCTAACAAGTAAATGTAATGGATTTGTTAAGAAGATGACTCGATTAGCCTCTTTCGGCAATGATATCCATCATTTCGCCGACATTTTTCATAGCGCTTACTTCCTTCATAGTGAACTTTACGCCGAATTCGCGCTCAACAGCGGCGATAAGGCGGATATGCTCGAGGCTGTCCCAATCGTCGATATCGTCTGCGGTGGTGTCGCGGTCGACGACAATATCGTCGTCATCAAATACGTTCTGGAATACTTCGTTTAATCTTTCGTTAATAGTAGCCATTTTAGTCCTCCGTGTTTACTTTAATAACGTTGTTTTTGTTTTCGTAATTTGTTATATCGAGCTTCCACTCGGTGTTTCCGACTTCATCCTCGGTAATCTTATCAAAACCGAAGTCGGAGTAAAGATTTTTGACCATACCGTTTTTCGCGGTGGGGTAGTAATGTCCTATAATGGTCGTAATGTTGTGTTTTTTGCATTCTTCAACCAAAGTATCGAGCATAGCGTATTCCATATTCTTTTTGAGAACACGGCAGCTCATAAGCCAAAGCTCGATGTCACAAACTTTGTCTTTTATCTCGCCGATTACGACCGAAACTACACCGTTATCGCCGAAAGTATCGGAAAGCTTACCGTAAAGAGTGATATGCTTACCATCGCTTGCAGTGGATTCGATTTCTGGTTGGGTATAGCGCTTGGTGGTAAGGTTAAATTGGTTGGATTTGTTAGTGAGCTGGGTTATTCTCTGCATATATACAGGAGAGAAAGCTTTGATTTCACCCCTCATATCGAGGCTTAACAGATATTCCGTATAATCGGCAAATTCAGTAGACAACTCTGCGCGCTTAACGTTAGCTTTATACATATCGTTGCGCTTTAAGTCGTCGGAAGAGAAGTTGGTTACCTCGAAATATCCGTTTCTGTCGATTGTACGAATATAATCGGCAGGGGAGTCCATAACGGGAACAGCGATTCCCTTTATACTTCTTTCAACCAAAGCTCTTTCAGTGGGATTATCGTCCGCAAAGACGAAGGAATCTATACCAAGATCCATCTCACTTGCCGTTGCGGCGAGGTTTCTGTCCTTGGTTTCCCAATTTGCTTTAATAACGATAAAGTCATCGGGACGAAGAACTCCTTCGGGGTGGTTAAGACCCGCTATTGCGTTTTCGTGGTCGTTTTTAGAAGCAACGGTAAGCATTATGCCGATGCTTTTTTGTTTTTTGACGTATTCTTGGAAGGCTTTATAGCATTCAGAGGTGGCGGTTTCTTCGCCGATTTCAATGCCTTCAACACCGTCATCGCCTACGACACCGCCCCAAAGAGTATTATCCAAATCGAGCGCGAGGACCTTTTTGTTCTTGCCGAACAGCGATTTGATAATATGAGAAAGGTTATACGCAAGCGTAGGTACTGCATCGAGTGAGCAAGCGTATTTATACATATACCAAGCCTGATCGTCAAACCATTTATCAAGTCCGAAGCACGCGGAAACATAGTTTATATCGCTTATATAAAAGCCTTGGTTATTGCGTGCATATTCGGCAAACAGAGAGTTCAGCGCAGTGATAAAATTAACTGCGCCGTGGATATCGTAGAAGTCTCTGTTACCGAACAATCGGTAAGGGGGAAGCTCAAAATTGTTTTGAATAATGGGACAATTATACTCCGAAGCAAGCTTTTGCCACATTTTTTCGTAATAGCTGTAGCGTTCGTTGAGCTTGCCATTTACCGTATCGATGTCGTCAGACACGTCAGGTATAAAGGCGGCAATGTTGCGGTAGGAGGTGTGAATGTATATGATATCGGGAGCAAATTCTCGAAGCTCGGGGTTTTCAAACATAGCGTCTTGCCAGAATCGATTGTATTCCGATTCGTAAAATTCGGGTTCAATTCCCTCAGCCAAAAGGAAAACCTCAAGCATTTTAATAATATCGTTGGTAGTAGAACCGCCTAAAACAGCGATTCTTTTCTTTATTCTTTTGCTACCATCGTTTAACAATTCGCGTTTGGTCTTGCGGCGGTGGTCGGTAAGCACAGAGTAGTCAAAAGGGTAGTCTGTTTTAGGCATTTTTAGCTCCTTAATAATTCAAAAGCTTAGTTATATAATCTCTTGTGGATCCTGCTAAAGCGTGAGAGGACATTGCGAAGCATACGTCGGTAATACCGTGGTCCTGAATGAAGGTTTTAGCGTTTTGTTTAAATTCTCTGATATCGGCTACATATACCTCGTCATAGGATGAAAGCACGTAGGGAGCGAGAGCGTTGCCGTAGCTGTTTTTGAAGATAAGAAGCTTTCTTCCGTTACCTACGTTGGATTTGATGTGTGCGGTATAAGCATCACCATACATGAATTTGGTATAGCCGTTAGCCGACGAGAAGAGGGACATACCTGTTTTGGGGTTGGAAAGGTTTCCGGAAACGTTATAGTATGTAACGGTGTATTCTCGAGAAGGAACATACCAATATACGTCATCAGGGTCATTTCCGAGAACGGAGGCGTATCTTACCAACGCGCCCTTAAAGCAGTTTTGGGTCACGTTTTCGGTATAAGTTGAAAGATCATCAAAGGGAGTACCTGCAACCTCTGCGAGCGCTTCTGCCGCGTAATAACCTGCGAGACCGGTCCAATGGAAGTCGGTTCTGTAATAGATGTATTCATCGGTGTGAGAGCTCAAGGCGGCGAGGGTGTCTACAAATTTGACGTTTACAAGATTATCTCTTATTCCGCCGAAGAAGGTGGTATGTGATTTTATGGAATTGGAATACTTTTCGGGAGCATAAAATGCGGATGCGGTAGGACAGGGGAGAATATAGACGTTTACGTTAGAACCTATGCTAGCTTTGAAGGTATTGAGCTTTTCTGCGGTTTTTGCACCTGCTGCCGCGGAACCGCCGAACGCTTCCATACCGCGGTTGCCGTTTACGATAATACCGTTAGACATATAAGCACCGTTGTCGGGAGAAGGAGTAACCTCGGTATTTCTCTTGACGATTTTCAAGGTTGCGAAATCAGGCTTGTCGGTAACCTCGATTCCTGCGGGTGCGGTATAATTGATAAGAAGCTCGATAGCATCACCGACTTCCGCAATCGTAGAAACGTCTACACTTGCGGAAAAATCATCTGCAGTAAGAGAATCAACTATATTCTTTGCACCTTTAACAGTGAGGTTGACGGTTAAATTGAATCCGCTTACGGAATAGCCGTTGCTCTTGAGTTTGTCTTCGCCGGAGAGCGTTACTTTAATTCCGGAGATATCTTTTGAAATGATTTCGGAAATGTCGTTGGTGACGGAGGACTCGTTTTCAACGTATGATACGTTGCTGTCAGAAGTAGCCGAATTTTCGTTTTCGGCTTTATCTGAAGAGTCGGTGACAGAGTTGTCAGAAGGAACGGTCGTTGCATCGCAAGCCATCAAAGCTATTATTAAAGCCAAAGGAATGAGCATCAAAAGCCATTTTTTCATTATTTACAAATCTCCTTCAATTTATACAAATATTTACTTTCGTTAGTGTCGCTGGAAGTGGCCGAAAACGTGCATTGAGCAAATAAAACATCGGTTATACCGTATTTTTCAATCGTGCTCTTGAGCGAATTTTGGTATTCTCTTCCATCTACAATATAGATTTCTTCAAAGCCTTCAAGCATAAACGGTGCGAGAGCATTGCCATAGCTGTCTTTAACGATTAAGAGCTTTCTTCCGTTCTTGCAATCGTTTGAAACGGCTTTGACAGAATAGCTATCGCCGCGGATGAAGGTGGAATACCAGCTACTTCTTTGAGAATCGGAGATTTCCCAGAAGAAACCACCGTCGTGCTTACGTTCGTTGGAGGTAAGGTCGGCGGGAGAATAGTAGGTAGCGGTATAGTCGGCATCGGGATAGTATGCTAAAAAGTCCTCGGGATTGTTCAATAATGCAGTATTATGACCGCTCCAAGTGAAGTAAGTGCCGAGGTATCCTTCGCGTCTGACCTCGTTAAACTGAGAAAGGTCATCCATGCCGACACCTGCTGCTTTTGCGAATACTTCAGAAGCGTAATAAGCGCCTAAAGCGGTCCAATGGTGATCGGTACGCGCATAAATTTCCTCGTTAGAGTGTATGCCAAGTGTATTATAGATATTTACATCAATGACTCTATCTGAAAGAGTTTCGGAGATTTTATCTATATCGTCTTTGTTGCAGGATGCGTAACGCTTGACAATGCTTTCGTTGCTTACCTGATTAAGATAATACGCGCTGGATTTAGGAATAACCATTGAATACACATTAACGGAAGAATCTAAAGAAGCGGCAAAATCATTTAGTATTTCGGCATATCTTACTGCTTGTTTTTGATTGCCACCATAAAGCTCGAGTCCGCGAGTACCTACAATATAGACGCGATCGGATAACTCGATATCTTCCTTTTTGCCGTCGGTTTCGGGTTTGGTTTCGACTGATTCATCAGGAAGAATTGTCGAAGTATTTTCTTCAGGATTATAGGTGGATTCGGGAGGAGTGTCCGAGAGATTAGAAGAAGATTCCTCTTTGTTCTCTGGCAAGCTTTCTGTGTCTGCATCGGGGTTGATTACGACGATTTGCTCATCGTCTTTTATTCCGTATAAATCGCTGATTTTTGCTTCAAAGTCAATAAAACGGTCGCGTGCGTGTATGGTGTCGGTGAAGCAGTACATTATATCTTTAAAATATTTTCCGGAAAAGAGAGAGTCAACGGAGAAAGTAGGCCATTCTTTTAACGTGCTGTAATCGGAGACGGTGGTGCGGGGAAGACATACTCCAAAAACAAACATAAATGCGAACGTGACCGCAAGCACGGAAAGGCACATTATAGTTGTGGTTCTTTTCATAATATCACCTAAAAGTTCCAATAAAGGAAGGGATTGTTACTGCTGAAGGTTTTGACCAATACAGATGTATTTACAAATAAGAGGAGCAGTACAAATGCTGTAGCACAAATCATACCGGCAGAATATACTGCAGGATGTGAATTTTCAAAACGCTTTTTTAAATAGGGGACGATAGGAAAACAAGCAATAAGTGCAATCGCGAAAATGAAGATGTGAGATTTAAGAGCGCCGGTAGTCGCGTTGTTTATTAGTATGTTTCCATTTGCACCGACAAGATTTTTAAAGAAATTGCCGAGATCGGACATATTTTCAAAGCGGAAAATACCGAAGCCAACCAAGATTACGAGTTTATTATATATATGCATTAATACGGTGGGTGCTTTTTTGAGGTTTTTCTTTCCGATCTTGGTTTCGATAAAGATAAATACACCGAAATATAATCCCCAAATTACGTAATTCCAGCTCGCACCGTGCCAAAGTCCTGTTGTGAACCAAACGAGGAATAGGGATAGTACCTGTCTTCGCTTGCCGAAAATAGGAAGATATAGAAGGTAGTCTCGGAAGAAGCTGCCTAACGAGATATGCCATCTTTGCCAGAATTCCGAAATAGAACGGCACATAAACGGATGACGGAAGTTTTCGTCAAAATGGAATCCGAATACTCGTCCGATACCTATCGCCATATCGGAATAGCCCGAAAAGTCGAAGTATACCTGCATAGAGTATGCAATAACACCCAACCAAGTCGCAGTTACCGATGCTTCCGATAGATTATTGCCGAAGCAATTTTGTACGAGAACGTTTAAATTATTTGCGAGAAGAACCTTTTTGGAAAGACCGATAACAATTCGTAAAATACCTTCGAATGCATCGGTTGCGGTTGTTCTTCTGTTATCGATTTCCTCCGCAATGGTCTGGTATCTTACGATAGGACCTGCAACCAACTGCGGAAAGAGGGAAATGTAAAGCAATAACTTGTGGAAACGCTTCTGAACAGGAACCTTTTCCCAATATACGTCAATCATATACGACATTATCTGGAAGGTATAGAAGCTTATGCCAAGCGGCAATGCTATATTTTGCTCAGGTATAGATGTACCGAAAATTCCGTTAATGTTGCCTATTACAAAGTCGGTATACTTGAAAACTCCGAGCATACCTATATTGTAAATTAGAGACAAGACCAACGCGGTTTTGCAACCTTTTGTGCCTCTTGCGTTATCCATCCAACGTGCGAGCAAATAATTAACGAGCGTGCTTCCTAAAAACAAGAAAATCTTTATGGGCTCTCCGCAAGCATAGAAAATTAAAGAAGTGATTATCAAAACAATATTCTTTGCTTTGATGCTTCTCGCTAAAAAATATGCGGCAAAGCACGGCGGAAGAAATGCGAACATAAATAAAAGGTCTGTAAATAGCATAAGGAACCTCTATTGTTTTAATTGGTACGGTTGCCGAGAATTAAATTGATCTCAGCGCCAATGAAAAGAATATACATACAAGTATACAACCAGAGCATAAACACAATGATTGCCGATAAACTACCGTATATATTTGCATAGTTGCTGAAGTTTTCAACAAAAAACGAAAAAGCAAATGAAAATGCTACCCATCCTCCGCTGGCCAATACAGCTCCGGGGACTTGTTTGGTAAATTTGATTTTTCCGTTAGGAAGCATTTTATATAGCAATGTGAAGAATAAAACCAACATAGCGAAGCCGAGAATATACCGCAGGGAAGAGATAATATAAACCAAACCTGTTATATTGGGAAACATTGAACATATAAAGTCGTTGAATTTGCTACCGAAAACCATTACCATCAGCGCGAACATTAGTATGAGAACAAACGCTACCGTATATAGGATTGCGAAAAATCTCAAAAGGAAATAGTTACGGTCTTCTTTGATTTCATATACGGAATTTAATCCGCCGATGATTGCAAAAACACCTTTAGATGCCGACCAAAGTAACACCAATGCTGAAATAATGGTCAATGAGAGCTTTCCGGAATCCATAATTTCTTCGATATATGTATCAAAGAAACTGCTAACGGCGCTTGGCATAAATTCATAAGCTATGACTGTTATTTCTGTTTCAGACGATCCTATTCGGTTTAAAAGTGAAAGCAAGAGCATTATCATTGGGATTAGAGACAAGAACATAAAAAATGCTGCTTGTGCCGAATATGCGCTTATCCTACTTGCACCTGCTTTGCGTATAAGGTATTTTGTATTATTGAAAAAAGTTTTCACTGAACAACCTCTTATCAATTTGTGACTCGGGCGATGTGATTGACTTGGTAAATTAAATATGATATAATAAAGTTGCTAACAAAAAGGAGTGATATGAATGACTACCTTCCCGAGCAAATATTCCTTAGATGAACTTAAGGAACGTTGGGATGATTTTACTTCTCCTGCGCGATTCGCAGGTAACGATGACACTATGGATTTGATATTTGTGTCAAAAAGGAAGGGCAATAAATTACGTTTGGTACGAAAAGCGCGCTCTGCTTACGAATTGTTTTCCTGCGTGTTTCGTGGAGAAATAGTAGAAAAGGAAACAGGAAGCGAGATCAGAGGCAATTTTACTAAATCCATATTTGATTATGCCCTCGTTGGTTCAATAATAGGCGTTTTGTTTTATATAAGGCTGATTTTGATAGATCGCGGAGCTAATTTGAGCGCCATCAATACGCTTTTGGCTGTCGGTATAATCGGAGGTATATTGCTCCTTTTAAATACACGTTCCACGAAAAGGCGCTACGCGGAATTCATTTTTAGAATTACCGAACAGGAAACCAATGCTTTTAAGCCTAAAAAAGAACTGGAAAAGGAAGATTAATTGTAGAGATCTTCGAGCATAACCTTTTCGAATTCGTTAAAGGAATACGCGATATAGGTTGCGCCGGCGTCTTCGTGTTCGTTTTCTTTAGCGGTCCCGGTGTATATTCCGTAGGAATCTATACCAACAGCTTTTGCACCAATGATATCGAATCTCATGTCGCCTATCATTAAAACATCATCGTAATTTTCGGATATTCCGAACCTTTTCAACGCTTCTGCGATTACTTCGTGCTTTTTACTGATTGATTCGTCGTGGTTTGCCCCGGTTATATAGTCAAAATGCTTAGCTAAATCGTGATACTCAAGCATTTTTCTTGCGTGTCCTTCGTATTTTGATGTGGCGACTCCGAGTATATATCCAGCGCTCTTTAATTTAGCAAGTAAAGACGGTATTTCTTTAAAGGGTGTGGATTCCTTCCAACCAATTAATTCATACCTATCACGATAGATTTTTATTGCCTCGGTTGCTTGTTCTTCGGAGAGACCGTAGTGAGTCATAAAAGAATAACGAAGAGGCGGTCCCATAAATATTTCAAGCTCTTTGAGTGAAGCAATTATATTGAAATGCGAGAGCGCGTGTTGGGTACATTTGACGACACCTTCCATAGTGTCGAACAAGGTACCGTCTAAATCGAAAAGTAAATATTTATATTTCATCTTAAAACCCCATATAGTTATTTACTCCTACTATTATATCACAACATTTTGTGTTTTTCAATCGATTTATTAACATTTGCTTGAAAGGTTTTTGCATTTATGGTATAAAAATAAGTACAATTTACGATTTCGAAAGGAGTTACTTATGAAACGTATTATTACTATCGGGCGTCAGTATGCATCCAACGGTTCCGAAATAGGAAAATATCTTTCTGAAATAACCGGAATACCTTGTTATGATAGGGAAGCATTGATTGCTATTGCAGAGAAACACGGCATTCCTGCTGAAACTTTTTTAAAGGCCGACGAGCAAGCGACTTCGAGCTTTTTGTATTCGCTCGCTATGTCGAGCTATAGCGGCAATATCGCTCATTACGGTATGAACGACAATATTTTGACGGATCGTGTTTTTAACATCCAATCCGCGGAAATCAAGAAGATTGCCGAAGCGGGAGATTGTATAATAATCGGTCGTTGTGCCGATGACGTGCTATCGAATTTTGACGGTGTTTTGAAGATATTTATTCACGCACCTATCGAAAAAAGAGTTGATACACTTATGAAATACGGCGAGAAAGACCGTGTCTCCGCAGAAAAGCGCATCAATAAAGCTGATAAGAAGCGTGCTTCGTATTATAATTTCTACACCGGCAAAGGTTGGGGCGATCCTAAAAATTATCATATGAATATCGATAGCAGCGTTCTCGGTATAAAAGGCACCGCCGAGATGATAAAAGCATTTATCGATAAATATTATATGTAATCGTTTCTGGAATTTACTATAAAAATAACGCCGAGGGTATTTATGCCCTCGGCGTTTTGTGTACCATGTGATAAATTTATAAAACATCATCAAGCTGTTTTATAAGTCCGATAAACCAATCTTTGTTTTCGTAGTTATTGTAGCTACAATTTTATTATAACTCTATTTTTTACGGATTCAATAACTAAGATGGAGAATATCGTTTGAACATCTCAACCAAATTGATAAAATGAAACCGCCGAGAGTTGGTTCTCTCGGCGGCTATCATATAAATCAGCATCTGCAACTGCAGCAGCACCTGCAAAGGTATTAGTGAGCGATGATCTGCTCGGTGTCCTTATCAAAGATGTGGATACGAGTGGTATCAACAGCGATCTTGATGGTGTCGCCCGCTCTTGCAGTAGACTGCGAAGATACACGGGAAACGAGCATGGTGGGTTCATAACCAACCTCGGTGCTATCGGTGCCGACATTGAGGTAGAGATAGATTTCTGCACCCATGAGTTCGGTGAATTCAACCTTAGCGTCGATGATGGTATCCTTGAATTTTTCCATATATACAGGTTCGTCATGGAGAAGCTCGGGACGGAGACCTGCGACAACTTCCTTGCCGATATAGTCAGCGAGGTTGTTATCTTCGAACTTTTCGGGATCGAGCTTGAAGCTGATGTTTTCAAATTCGAGGAAGCAATCATCCTGACCCTTGGGCTTGGTGATCTTCGCGTTAACGAAGTTCATCTGGGGAGTGCCTATGAAGCCTGCAACGAAGATATTGCAGGGGAAGTCGTAAAGGTTCTGGGGAGTATCAACCTGCTGGATGATACCGTCCTTCATAACAACGATACGGGTAGCCATGGTCATAGCTTCGACCTGGTCGTGGGTAACGTAGATGAAGGTGGTCTGGAGCTTGTGG
>JAZRLT010000055.1:0-33122 GCA_045646995.1 Eubacteriales bacterium
GTATGTATTCCAACGTGTTCTACGGCGCTAACTTCGTTGATTATGTAGGATATAACGAGGACAAGCTTATTATGGTAAGCCCCGTTAACGGCGTTGGCTACGATTCCTACATCTGCGATCAGTACTTCGATTACAGAATTGAAGGACCCGCCGCTCCCGATGATATTACAGTTGCGGCTATCAAGGCGATCAAGCTTATCCCCGAAAGAGTTTCCCTTGAGCATAAGGCTTTGGTCGAGGCGGCTCGTGCGGCTTACGATAAGATCGCTACTATTGAACAGCAAGCGTTGGTTACCAACTATTCCGACCTTATCTCCGCTGAACAGCGTATTGCGGCTCTCGCTCCCGAGGAAGAGGAAAAGGCTCCCACCGCTGAGGGCGGCTCGGGCGGTATCTTCGTGGCACTTTTGGTGGTATTCGTTATCGTGTTCGTCGGATTTATCGTTTACAGAAACAAAAAAGAATCTTCCGATAATAACGGCGCTTCCGTTCAGCTGTCCTGATAGGAAAGCTTGACAGATACGCTTTATGATAGGAGGAATACTGATTTAAAATGAAAAAGAACTTTAAATTAAGGCTGTTTTCGCTCGTGTGCCTTGCGGCGACGGTATTCGTTACCGCCTGCGGAGCCGAGCCCACGCCTTACGAAACCAACAACAATGATAAATATACCGTTAGCGTCAAATATGACGCTAACGGGGGTATATTTACCACTAACACCTCGGTTATAGTCGATTCCTATAATATCTCCGATATGGAAAAGAATTCCGATAATATGGCTGAAATAGCACTTCTTTCTCCTGACGACAATGCTCGCGGAAACGATGCGTTTAAGGCTATAAATAACGGATATTTCCTCGCAGGATGGTATGCGGGAAGAACCGAAACGACCGATTCGGAAGGGAAGACGTCCTACGTTTATTCCGACAAATGGGATTTTTCGGCAGATATGTTAGAGGTTGACGCCTCTAAGGAATATTCTTCCGAAACCCCTGTGTTAACGCTTTATGCGGCTTGGGTACCCTTGTTTAAAATTGAGTTTTTCTCGCTCGGCTCGGGAGAACATCTCAAGAGCCTTGCCTTCGACCCGACGATTACCGAGGTCATCTCCGTTCCTAAGTGGAGCGATAAGACCGGTGCAGTCGAAATGTTCGATTTTCCCGAAAAGAAGGGATATACCTTTAATAAGGCTTACTACGACGCAGAAGGCAACAATGCGATAGAAGCCGAAGCCATAACCCATTCGGGTAAGGTTAATTACGAAACCGGCGTTGCCGAAAATTCGACCCTCAACCTCTATATCGATTGGACCGAGGGCGAATGGTACCGAATCTATAATGCTGATCAGCTCGCAAAGAATGCAAGTCTCAACGGCAATTACGAAATTATGGCCGACCTCGATTTTACCGATGCTGTTTGGCCCACCGTCTTTATGTACGGTAACTTTAACGGTACTATTAAGGGTAACGGACATACTATTAAAAACGTTACTATTGAACAGACTAATAATTCCAAGGTGAACGCGGGTCTATTCGGTTATCTTGCCGAAACGTCGTCGCTTTCCGATCTTACCTTTGAAAACGTAAGCTTTACCGTAAAAGCGGGTACTCGAGTAATGGGCACCAATTACGGTATACTCGCAGGTACGATATCCAAGGATGCGGGATTGGAAAACCTTAAGCTTTCTATGAGTAAATTACAGATCGATTCGGACTGCTACTTCGGTGTAGACGACTATTCGATCGGCTTGGTTTGCGGTATGGGTAATTATGATGCCGTCGAAACCTCCGATATCGAAGCGCTCGTGGTCG
The DNA here is from genome assembly GCA_045646995.1 of Eubacteriales bacterium. GTDB lineage: Bacteria > Bacillota > Clostridia > Oscillospirales > CAG-382 > Coliplasma. Next base: position 1,812 of record JAZRLT010000055.1, read on the forward strand.
GTAACAATCCCGAAAAATTCGTTCTGACGGTTGACGGAAATACCGTAACGGTATCCGAAGCTTCCGAATGATAATTACGTAATAAAAAATAAAAATATAAAGGTGACACAGTATGAACAAGAAAATCATTTCCCTAATTCTGTGCCTTGCGATGTGTTTCGGAATGGCGGCTTCCTTTACGGGCTGCTCCGATAACGGCAAGAGCGCTGACGCGTTCGTTATTATGACCGAACAGCTCGACGGTTTGTTTAACCCCTTCTTCTATACCTCCGCTCCCGACGGAACCATCGTTGCGATGACCCAGATCGGTATGCTCGGCTCCAAGTACGTTGACGGCGAAGTCAAGGTTGCTTACGGTGAAGACGAAGCGGTTGTCGTAAAGGATTACGATATCGTTGAAAACGGCGGCAATACCGTTTATACCTTCGTTGTTAAGAACGGTATCAAGTTCTCCGACGGCCATCCCCTCACTATGGAGGATATCCTCTTTAACTACTATGTATATCTCGACCCCGTTTATACCGGCTCGAATACTCTCTATTCTACCGATATTATCGGCTTGTCCGAATACCGTACCCAGACCGTAGGCTCGGCTTCCGATGACAGCGATAACCTTATCTCCTCTCAGGCTTCCTCCCGTGCAAGCGCGAGAATCAATGAGCTCGTTAACCTCTTCCTTTCTCAGGTTAAGGCTTCTTCTACCAAGGAAGTAAGCTATGAGGCTATGAAGCAGGCTATCTCGGCTCACTCGCTCAGCAGCGGTTATAAGTCCGCTATTTCTAACGACGAGGCTTCTGTTACTAACCAGAACCTTCTCGCTGACTACGAATACGCTCTCAAGCTCTTCAAGGAAGAACTCGAAACCGACTACGTAAGCGCTCAGGAATCCTACGTTGACGAGCCTTACAGCAAGTACAGCGAATTCAAGAACGAAGTCTTCTGCTTTATGTATACCGAAGGCTACGTTGAAGTTAAATACGCTGAAGGTGCTGACGGCAAGACCGACCACACCACTATCGAAACTCTTACCCCCGCTTATCCTTCCTCTATAACCACTAAGGAAGCGGCTATCGACTATATCTATAAGGATAAGATCGCTACCAAGCTTGATGAAATCCTCAAGTATTGGGCTACTGCTACTACCCTTAATACCGAATTTACCGCTAAGGCTAAGGAAGTTATCCTTCACGAAAACGTTGCCGACGACGGCACTCTCGCTGTTAAGAATATTTCGGGTATCGTTTCTCTCGGTCACACCTCCGAAGCAGGAAGCACTATTACCGTTAACGGCAATCAGTATAAGGTTGCTTCGGGCCATAACTCCGACGGTACCGTTACTAACGCTGATGAATACGACGTTTTGCGTATCACCATCGACGGCGTTGACCCCAAGGCTATCTGGAACTTCGCTATTACTATCGCTCCCCAGCACTACTACGGCGAGGGAAGTAAGGTCGGCGTTGATATCGCTAACGATAAGTTCGGCGTTGAATTCGCAAGCTTCAAGTTTATGACCGATATTATCCAGTCCACCAGAAATATTAAGATTCCTATGGGCGCGGGTTCTTATAAGGCTACCAACACCAAGAACGACGATAAACCCTCCGAAAGCGATTTCTATACCAACAACGTTGTTTACTTCAAGAGAAACGATAACTTCTCTACTGTTGGTGCAGGTATCGAAAATGCTAAGATCGAAAAGATTCGTTATCAGGTAGTAAGCTCCGCGAACGCTATCGCGGCTCTCGAAGAGGGTAACGTTCACTATATCTCTCCCTCTCTTACCACCGATAACTACGAAAAGCTCGAAAACCTCTCCTCCAAGGGTATGGTTACCCTTACTACCGATCAGCTCGGTTACGGTTATATCGGTATCAACTCCGCAAAGGTTAACGATATCAACCTCCGTAAGGCTATTATGTGTGCGATGAATACCTCTCTCGCACTAGACTACTACCGCGCAGGTACCGCTTCTCAGATCTATTGGCCTATGTCCAAGGTAAGCTGGGCTTATCCTAAGGGCGCTGCTGCTACCGATAACGGTAAGGACTATCCTCCTCTCGGTACCTGGAGTCAGGACGTTGCGATTGCTAATATCGAAAAATATATGAATGCTGCAGGCGTAAGCGCAGGCTCCTCCGAGCTTAAGGTTAAGTTCACTATCGCAGGCTCCAGCCTTCAGGACCACCCGACCTATAAGGTATTCCGTGACGCCGCTACTCTTCTTAACGGCCTCGGCTGGGACGTTGAAGTAGTTTGCGATACTCAGGCACTTACTAAGATCAATACCGGCTCGCTCGAGGTTTGGGCTGCTGCTTGGTCCTCCGCTCTTGACCCTGACCTTTATCAGGTATACCATAAGGATTCTACCGCTACCTCTACTCTCGCTTGGGGTTATAACTACCTTAAGACGAGCGGCACCGCGGAAGAAACCGCTATCCTCGATCAACTCAGCGACCTTATCGATCAGGCTCGCGAAACCAACGATCAGAGCCTCCGTGCTACTCTTTACCAGAGCGCTATGGAACAGATTCTCGATCTCGCTATCGAGCTTCCCGTATATCAGAGAAGCGTGCTCTACGCTTACAACTCTAACGTTATCAAGGCCTCTAGCCTCCCTGCGGAATCCGAGCTTAATCCCTTCTCCTCTCCGCTCGACCGTATCTGGGAAGTTGAATTCGCAGAATAAATTGATAATATAAAAATTCGACCGATAGGGAAGGCGTAAAAGCTTTCCCTCGGTCGGAGTTCGGAGTTACTGATGCTTAAGTATATTTTAAAACGTCTTTTGATGTCCGTTTTCATACTTTTAGGCGTTTCGTTGATAATTTACTTCCTTATCCGTCTTATGCCCGTTGACTTTATCCAGGATAAGATCAACGCGATAAACCAAGGCGGTGCGACGGTAAGTGAAGAAACCGTTAACGCTATGTATGAAATGTACGGGCTGGGCGATAACAGCTTTATCGGTATATTGAAGGGTTACTTCAGCTGGCTTGGCGCTATGGCAAGGTTTGACCTTGGTACGAGCTTTGTTTACGGTATCCCAGTTGCCGACGTTATCGTTGAACATATGGGAATATCCTTCGCTATCGCTTTGATAGCTACGATATTCGAATTTCTTATTGCTATCCCTCTCGGTATCACGGCGGCTACCCATCAATACAGCTTCCGCGATTACCTCGTTACCGTTCTCGTTATGATCGGTATTTCTCTCCCGTCCTTCTTCTTCGGTCAGATGCTTAAGGACGTCCTTGCTCTCAAGCTTGGATGGTTCCCCGCGTCGGGACTTGTCGATGCGACGGCGTCGTATACGGGTATAAGCCTTCTTATCGACTATTTGAAGCATTGCTTTATACCTATTCTTACGATAGTTATTCTCAGTATCGGTGCGAGAATGAGAATGACAAGAACGAATATGTTGGAGGTTATGAACTCCGACTATATCCGTACCGCCCGTGCAAAGGGCTTGAAGGAAAGCGTTGTCGTTAATAAGCACGCCTTCCGTAACACCCTTATTCCGATGGTAACCTCGCTTGCGGGCTTGTTGCCTTCGCTGTTTTCGGGTGCAATTATCACCGAGCAGGTATTCGACCTTCCCGGTATCGGTAACATCGCTCTCGATGCGATGAACCGCGGCGATATTCCGTTTATAATGGGCTATAATATGTTCCTTGCGCTCTTAAGCGTAATCGGCGTTCTTCTCGCCGACCTTATGTACGGACTTGTCGATCCCCGTGTAAAACTTGAATGAGGAGGCGCGTGATGGAAGATATTACCAAAGAAGCTATCGAAGGCGAAGTTGATACCAAAGCGGTTGAAACCGAAGAAATCGATACCGACGTGCCTTTAGATAAAACCGTCAAGCTTATGTCCCCGACGCGTATGGTCGTTCGTAGATTTTTCCGCTCGAAGCTTAGTATCGTCGGTCTAATAATGGTCGTAAGCCTTTTCGTGTTCAGCTTTATCGGTCCCCTTGTCTATACTCAATGGGGCGAAATCGAGCTTGATGAAAGCGGTAAGACCGAATATTCGGTCTCCCAAACCACTTATACGGTAAACGGTAAGGAATATACCCTTCGCCAGACTACCGAAAAATCTCTTAAGGATAATTTCCTTGCTCCCCCCTCTGCCGAGCATATTCTCGGTACTGATAACGAAGGCTACGATATTTTCGTCCGTCTTATGTACGGTGGTAGAATTTCTCTTATCGTAAGCTTTCTCGCCGTTTTCCTTATTACCGTTTTGGGCGTGTTCCTCGGCGGTGTTGCGGGATTCTTCGGCGGTGCGGTAGATAATATAATAATGCGACTTTGCGATATTCTTATCTGCCTTCCCGGTATTCCGATCCTTCTTATTATAAGTACGATCCTCGACGCGTCCGAAATCGACGCTAAATACCGTATCTACCTTCTTATGATTTATCTTACCTTTATTTCTTGGCCGGGTACTGCCCGCCTTGTAAGAGGTCAGATACTCTCTCTCCGTGAACAGGAATATATGGTTGCGGCGGAGGCTATGGGCTATTCCGCTCCCAGAAAGATATTTAAGCATCTCGTTCCCAACGTTATGCCTCAGCTTATCGTTTCGATGAGCTTGAGCTTGGGTAGTATGATTCTTTACGAAGCTACTCTTTCGTATTTGAACCTCGGCGTTAAAGCTCCCTACGCCGCTTGGGGTACGATGATCAATATTATCTCCACTAATCAGGATATTCTCCAGAATCACCTTAACGTATGGGTTCCCGCAGGTATCTGTATCGTTATCGCGGTTCTCGGCTTTAACTTTATCGGCGACGGTCTCCGCGACGCGCTCGACCCGAAAGCGAGGAGGTAAATTATGAGTAAAAATAATGTAAACCGCCTCACCGGTAAAGAGATTCGCGCTATTGCGAAGGAAAATAAGAAAATCATTAAAAAGTTAGAGGCGTATAAAAATCGTAAATGCGACGAGACCGAATATCTCGGCCATATGTCCGACGAATCCAATATCCTTGAAATCGATAATCTTCATACCTACTTCTTCACCGAACAGGGTGTCGTAAAGGCGGTCAACGGCGTTTCCTTCGACGTTCCCAAGAATACGACGGTCGGTATCGTTGGCGAATCGGGTTGCGGTAAGTCGGTTACGAGTATGTCGGTAATGCGCCTTATACAAGGCCCCGCAGGTCAGATTTTTTCGGGCAGTATCCGCTTTAACGCGAAGACTGCTTCGGGTGAATCGAAGGTATATGATATCGCGAAAATGCCTATGCGCGATATCCATAAGATTCGCGGTGACCAGATCGCTATGATATTCCAAGAGCCTATGACCTCGCTAAACCCCGTGTTTACTATCGGTCAACAGCTCGATGAGGTTACGTTTATTCATAACCCCAACGCTACTAAAGAGGAAGCAAAGGCAAAATCGATAGAGATGCTCGACCTTGTCGGCATCGCTATCCCTGAACGTGTTTATAATTCCTTCCCCCATGAGCTTTCGGGCGGTATGCGTCAAAGAGTTATGATCTCTATGGCGCTTGCAAGCAATCCCCGCCTTATTATCGCCGACGAGCCCACTACCGCGCTCGACGTTACGATTCAGGCTCAGATACTCGATCTTCTCCGCGATTTGAAGTCTAAAATCGACGGCTCTATAATGCTTATCACCCACGACCTCGGTATAATCGCCGAAATGGCTGATTACGTTGTCGTAATGTATGCGGGAAGAGTTATCGAAAAGGGTACTGTTGAAGAGATTTTCCATAATCCTCTCCACCCATATACGATAGGACTCCAAAAGTCCAAACCCACTCTTAATTCCGACAGCGATACGCTGTTCAATATCCCCGGTAACGTACCTAATCCGGTAAATATGCCGAATTACTGTTACTTCAAGGAAAGATGCTCTAAATGTATTAAAAAATGTTCCGGCGATTATCCCGGAATGGTTCAGGTAAGCCCGACTCATTTTGTGGCTTGCCACCTTTACGGAGAGGAGGCTGAGAATAATGGCTGATCAGATCAAGAACGAACAACCTATTCTCGAGGTGCGTAACCTCCGTAAATGCTTCCCTTTGAAGAAGACTCTTACAGGTAAGGTTACAAGCGAGCTCGTCGCTGTCGATAACGTTTCGTTTACGCTTAATGCGGGCGAAACTCTCGGTATCGTTGGCGAATCGGGTTGCGGTAAGACTACTCTCGGAAGAACTATTCTTAAGCTTCACGAATCCTCGGGAGGTCAGATTTTCTTCGACGGTAAGGATATTACGAACCTTAAGTCTTCTCAAATGCGCGAGATTCGTAAGCAAATGCAGATAATCTTTCAGGACCCCTATTCCTCGCTTCCTCCCCGAAGCACGGTCGGCGGTATCCTTTCCGAGCCCGTAGAGGTTCATAATATCGTTCCTAAGAGCGAGGTCAAGTCCTACGTGCTTGATTTGATGGATAAATGCGGTCTACGCGATTATTACTATGAAAGATATCCCCACGAATTTTCAGGCGGTCAGCGTCAGCGTATTTGTATCGCTCGTGCGCTTTCCGTAAAACCCAAGCTTGTTATCTGCGACGAACCCGTTTCGGCTCTCGACGTTTCGATTCAGGCACAGATAATCAATCTTCTTAAACAACTTCAAAAGGATATGAACCTTACCTACGTGTTCATATCCCACGACCTTTCGGTCGTTAAGTTCATTTCGGATAAGATCGGCGTTATGTATCTCGGCTCTATGGTCGAGTTCGGTAATAAGGAGGATATCTTCTCTAATCCTCTCCATCCGTATACTCAAGCGCTCTTCTCGGCTATACCCCAGCCGGACCCTGATGTAAAAATGAACAGAATTATTCTTAAGGGCGATATTCCTTCGCCTGCGAATCCTCCTAAGGGATGTCGATTCCATACCCGTTGTCCTTACGCTAAGGATATCTGTAAGGAAGTCGTTCCCGAATATAAGGATTACGGTAACGGTCATTGTGCCGCTTGCCACTTGTTGGAAGAAACCACATAATTAAAGGTATAAGTAAATGAGTAAGAAAGAAAAAAAGGAAAAGCCTATATATATCGACGACGGAAGAACTATTGCCGATATGTCGGGCGTTTCGGGAGGTCTTCCCGAATGGACTAAACACGGCACTACCTCGAGTGTAAAGGATATTCTGCGTACCTATTTCGGTGCGATGAGGATGATGCTCCTTCCGACTCTTGCGATAGTAGGACTTCTTCTTGTTGCCTTTCTTATAGTTTCGCTTATCTTTATTGCTATGTAACTTTAAATTTATCCCCTTGATATAAAAGGAGAAATTTATGAGAAATCTTAAATCATTTATGCCAAGAAGCCTCGTTTCGATGATTGCGCTTCTTCTTGCGGTAGTTTTCTGTATGTCGGCGCTCGTTTCTTGCGATAACGGCGGAGATGAAAGCAGTAACACCTCCGGTTCGGAAGCATCAGGCGAAAAGGCTACCTACACCGTAAGCGTTAAATCTAACGGCGGTGTTCCTCTTTCCGGTCTTGATATCTATATCTATAAGGGCGCGGAATTGAAGGATATGAAGGAATTCTCCAAAACCAACGAAAACGGCGAGATAACCTTCAGTCTTCCCAAGAGCGACGATTACTTCATCGTTGTTTCGGGCGCACCCAAGGGCTACAAGGTTGAGAAAAGCTATGGATTTGTAGGTACCTCCTCGGCGATAGTTCTTACCTCTTCGCTCGTTACCGGAGAGGATATCTCGACCGCTCAGCTCGGAATCGGTGACGTTATGTATGATTTCACCGTTATGAATTCCGAAGGTCAGGAAGTAAAGCTTTCCGAGGTGTTCAAAACTAAAAAGCTCGTCGTTCTTAACTTCTGGTATACTACTTGTAGCTGGTGTCTCGAGGAATTCCCCCTTATGGAGGAGCTTTATCGCGACTATAAGGAAGACGTTGAAATTATCGCGCTCGACCCGCTCGACGACGCTAATGCCGTCAAGAGCTTCCGCGCTCAGCACGGTCTTTCCTTCCCGATGGCGGCTTGTCCTTCCTCTTGGTCGGCTGTGTTCGGCGTTCAGGGTTATCCTACCTCGGTATTTATCGACCGCTACGGTACTATCTGTATCGTTGAATCGGGCGCTATCACAAGCAAGCGTCCTTGGATAAGCGCGTTTGACCATTTCACCGCTGATAATTACAAGCAAAAGATCTGTACTAACGGTATCGGAGACCTTGTTTCTCAGGTTAAGCCTACCTATACTATGGATACTACCGAAAATATCTCCGCTCTTATCAATAACGGCGATATTGAGGTTACCTACCGTGCGGAGACCGATTCCGATACTGCCGAATTCACTTGGCCCTTTATTGCGGGCGAAAAGCTCGGCGAGAACTGTATCTACGCTTCCAATAAGGGTATCGACGGTTCCTACGCTATTATTTACGCTGACGTGACTCTTAAAAAGGGTCAGGCAGTAGGATTCGATTATCTCGTTTCCTCTGAATACGGCTGCGACATAATGTACGTAATCGTTGATGACGACGATATCTACCAGATCTCGGGCGTTTCCGATAAGGAGGAATGGAAGTCCTGCTATCCCTGCGTAGCCGAAGAGGATGGCACCTACGAGATCGCGCTCTGCTTCCTTAAAGATGAGGACGGTACCGAGGGCGACGACACCGTGTATATCAAGAATATGCGTGTCGTTGACGAAAAGGACATCGATACCGATTCCTATTTGCCCCGTTATGCGGCTACGAGCGAGGATGGATTCGAGTTCGATTACGTTGACGTAGTATTCAACGAAAAGGACGGATATTACCACGTCGGCTCGGCTAACGGACCTCTTCTTCTCGCTGACCTTATGGGATATACCCAGTTCAATGAAGAAAAATCCGTTTTCGATATCGTTACTGCGGGAGACGCTGATAAGGGCGGAGTAAGCCTTTATAATAAGGTTGCCGAAGGCGGCTTGGGAATGGTTGATTACTTCTCCTATGCTTCCAATTCTCGACTTAACGGTGTTTGTACCGTAAATAAAGAGCTCGGCGAAATGCTAAAGCAGGTTGCTGAGGTTGCAGGCTTTGAGGATGATTCCAACGAATGGCTTAAGATATGTAAATATTTCAAGGCATACGGCAAGGGCAATACTCAGCTTGAGGACCCGATAAAGGGACTTGCTACCTTCAGCGCGTATGAAACTAAGCTCGGCAAGAACGTTTCTACTAACTATTTCCAATACGATAGAGCGATCATCCCGAGAGGTATGTTCTCTCGCTTCACTCCTTCTAAGTCGGGCGTTTACCGTTTCAGCTCCAAGAGCGATTATGCCGAGGGCATAGATGCTTGGATCTTTAATGAAAAGGGCGAAATAATTTACACCTATGAGCTTTCCGAAAGAATGTGGAGCGATTCGAATAACTGTTCCATGGTATACTATATGGAAGCAGGTAAGTCCTATTATATTAATATGGCGTTCTGGGACGTTTATGCTACCGGTAGAATCAACTATGACGTTGAATATCTTGGAGCTACCTATAAGCTCTTCCGTTCGGCTTCTCCCGGATACTTTACCTATGATTCCGACGCTACCGGAGAGGTAATGTACGACGTTATAAGCGGCGGTATAACCCCTGTATTGAAGGATGGCAAGTATTACGACTCCGAGGACGGAAGCCTTATTTACGCTGACTTTACCGGTGTTACCAACCTCTTTGGACATTCTATCGTTGAAATGATAGAAATGGGCGGCTTCGACTTCAGCAAGTCTGAAACCGACGGTGAGGTTCTCGCATATCTCAAACAGAATGATAACGACGTAGAAAAAACCAAGGAATACCTCAAAAAGCTTTGGGGCGAGGAATACGACGCTAACGCCGACATCTATCAGCTCGAAGACGTTTTTTCCGGAAGATATCACGGAAAGGGCGAAGATCTTACCGAAGAAATTCGCGCTTATAAGAGCAAGATGGATAAGTCCTCTACCGAAAAGGACGGATGTGTTGTTGTCGATGAGCGCTTGGTTGAAATACTCCAAAAGCTTATGGATAAATATACCTTTGAGGGTGTTGAAAACTCTTGGCTCAAGGTGTGCTACTACTATGACTACCTCGGACCGGCTAAATAAGCCGATATTTTGAAGAAAGAAGGGTAGTAATGAAAACCAAAAGATTTTTAAGCCTTATAACGGCTGCCGTGCTTCTCTGCACGGCGGTCGTCCTCGGCGCTTGTAACGATAGCGGCGAGTCGAGCCTTCCTGCCGAAATGGAATATAAGGTTAACGTAAAAGATGCTCTCGGTAACGTTCAAAGTGCGGGCGTTATCGTTAAGTTCTTGAAGAACGGCGAGCAGGTTGCTATGGAGACCTGCGCGGAAAACGGAACCGTGGCGAAGACTCTTGCTACGGCTGAATATGATATCGAGCTTGCGTTTACTGCGGGTGCCGACGCTTTCTATTACGAAGCGGGTAAGGTTACCCCCGAAAAGACCGAGATCGATATGATCGTTTCCGCTAAGGTTACCTCCGAACCCCAAACAATTAACGTAGGCGCCGATGAATACGATATGTATTATGTTGACGGCGGATGTACCTACGTCGAGCTTTCTACCGAAAAGCGTAACTATTTTGCCTTCGCTCCCAAGGCGTCGGGTAAATATAAGTTTTCGGTTATCGGCGCCGCTGACGTCAAGCTCGGATACCACGGCGCTCCCCATTTCGTTCAGGAAAACAATATCGCCGAAATGACCGACGGATATTTTTGTATTTCCGTCAGAGACGGTATGATAGGAACGGGTGATACCGGTACCGCGACCTACGTTATCGGTATTGATGCCGAAAGCACAAAGAATTGTATTCTTGCTATCGAGCGTATCGGAGACCCCGAAAAGTCCGTTGAGGACGAGCCTTGGACGGTCTATAAGACCACCGTCGAGTTGAAGGAATACGATCTCCCCGAGGGCGCGGCTCTTAAGGAATTCGATCTTACTGCTTCTACCGACACCTATAACCTCGTCTTTAACGAGGCCGACGGCTTCTATCATCTTAATTCCGCCGACGGTCCTCTCGTGCTCGTTCGTCTTGATGAGGATAGCGATTATATCGCTTCCTTCGGTACGATGCTCGAGCGCTCGGGTCTTTCTAAGTATTTCTACGACGATAAGGGCGAGTTCGTTAAGAGAGAAAGCTATTCCGAATGTATAACCGAATATCTCGAATACGTAGACCTTAACGAGGGCGTTTACCCTATGACCGAAGACCTTAAGTATATTATTCAACAGCGCGGCGATTATGTCGGCTGGTGGAACCCCGAAAGCTCTTCATATATCTTTAAGGATATGAACGGTAATAACCTTACCGATATTAATAACGAAATAGCTTGGCTTCTTATGAGCTGCTATATCGAATAAGGTATGGTTATGAGAAATAATAAGAAATGTTTTATCGCGTTACTGATACTCGCTTGTTTATGTGTTTCGATGGCTTTGTCGGGTTGCGAAAGCTCGGTAGAACCGTCCGATGATTCCGTATCGGGGGACTATCAGTATGCGGTTAAGGTCGTTACCGAGGGCGGAATGCCCTTGGCTAACGTTCAGGTTAAGGTTTTTAACCGCGGAGACAGTCTTGTTTTTGCGGGATATACCGATAAAGAGGGAAGTCTTACCTTCGCTTCTCCGCAATATGGTCTTAATGCGGTGCTTTCCGAGCTCCCTAAGGGTTATCGATGCGACGCTGCACAACCCTTGAACGAAAAGGAAAACAAGATCGTTGTAAAAACCTTTTTTGTAGGTACCGATATAGTCGGTAATAAATATACGCTCGGAAGCATTGTCGATGACTTTTCGGTTACCGCAGTAAACGGAAAAACCTATAAGGTTTCCGAGTTACTCGAAACCAAGAAAGCTGTCGTGCTTAACTTCTGGTTCGAGAATTGCGGACCCTGCCGAATGGAATTTCCTTATCTTAACGAGGCGTATAACGAGTATAAGGATAAACTTGAGGTTATTGCGATAAGCCCTGTTGACAGCGAAAACGCCGTTTCCGCTTACGCAAAGGATATGAAGCTTGATTTTCCGATGGTTTCGGCAAATCTCGAATGGGAACAAGCCTTCGGATTCGGCGGATATCCCACGACGGTTGTTATAGACCGCTACGGAATGGTAGCCATGATGCATACCGGCGCGGTTACCGACAAGGAAGCGTTTGCTTCGATGTTCGAGCATTTTACTTCGGACGAATATAAACAAGGCGTTGTAAAAAATCTCAGCGAACTCAAATAAATATAAGGGGTATCTTAAAATGAAAAGGATTTTCTTTGTTTTATTTGCAGTTGCTGTTGTTATTGGACTTTGCGCTTGTAATGATTCAAATACGGATACTCCATCTATCGAGGATGTTTCGGTAAACGATATATCAAATGACGATACTGTGCCCGAATCCTCTTGCGCTTTTGAATCTTCTTCGGATGTCGAAGATTCTTCCGTTTTTGAAGAATCTATCGTTTCGGAAAACGATGAATCCGATGATTCTGTAAATGAAGAATCGGATATATCGGAGGAGGCTTCCTTCGATGAAGAAAGCGAAAGCGAAGAATCATTCGAGGCGAACGATACGTCCGAATCCGAATCCTCTGCCGAAGACGTGTCTAAACCCGAACCCAAGCCCGAACCCAAGCCCGAGCCCGAGCCCGAGCCCGAGCCCGATGACGAGGACGTTGAAATGATCGAATATACCATATCGGTTAGGTCGCTTGGCGGTATTGGTCTTTCCGGGCTTGATATCAATATATACAAGGGCTCGGACCTTAAGGATCTAAAGATGTCTACCCAAATTACCTTGTTTGGTAGCGTGAGTGTGAATCTTCCTAAAAGCGATGACTATTACGTCGTTGTTTCAGGTGCACCTAAGGGGTATAAGGTCGAAAAAAGCTATCGCTTCGTCGGTCAGACCGCGGCTATTTCGCTCGAATCATCTCTCGTGAAGGGAGAGGATATCACGGCGACAACCCTCGGGGTAGGTGACGTTATGTATGATTTCGCCGTTATTGATGCCGACGGGAAAGAGGTAAAGCTTTCCGAGGTCCTTAAGAAAAAGAAATTGGTTGTACTTAACTATTGGTATACTTCTTGCCATTGGTGTATCGAGGAATTTTATGTTATCCAGGAATTGTATGGCGACTATAAGGACGATATCGAGTTTATCGCGATAAATCCGATTAATGACGCGGATGCGGTTAAGGATTTTCGTGATCGTTACGGTTATTCCTTCCCGATGGCTTCCTGCGACTACTCGTGGGCTTCCGTGTTTGGTGTTACAGGTTATCCGACCTCGGTGTTTATCGATAGATACGGCACCATTGTCGATGTCGAAAGGGGAGCTATAATCACTACGGCACCTTGGGTATACGATTTCGAGTACTACACCGGTGACAATTATTAATAAAATACAAAAATTTGATGCGATTAAACATAATCAAATTGAAGGGAGAACAAAAATGAAAAGAATTTTGTTTGTCTTGCTCGCTTTGACTTTGGTGTTCGGTCTTTGCGCTTGCGCTACTACTACCGACGTAAGTAAGGCGCCTTCCGATGCCGACGTCAGCAAGACCGAATCCAAGGAAGAATCCAAAGAGGCTTCCAAGGAAGAATCCACCCCTGCTTCGCTTCCTGAATTTGTAGTCAAGGTTGTTGACGCCGAGGGTAACCCTGTTGAAGGTGCTATGATTCAGGTATGTAAAGATACCTGCGTTCCTATGAAGAGTAATGCTGAAGGTAAGGCAATATTCAATATTACCGTTACCGACGGCTATAAGCTTTCTGTTCTTGCTTGTCCCGCAGGCTATGAATATACCGGCGAAGCCGAGGTTTATTTGGAAAGCGGAATTACCGAATATACCGTAGAATTGGCGAAGGTAGTTTCCGAATGAAAAAAATAACTTTCGTGCTTTTTCTGGTGTCGGTAGTTGCTTTTGCGATGATTTTGGGCGCTTGTAACGATTCTTCGGATAATAGCTCTTCGGTGGATAATTCCGTAAATGGATCTACCTCCGTTTCGTCGGGTAATAACTCCGAAAACGTTTCCGGCTCTGCTGATAACGACGCGTCGAATGACGCTTCCTTCGAGTCGGGCGTAAACGCTTCCGACGGAGTAAGTGACGCCACCGACGAAAGCGATAATTCGGATGTTGTTGATAATTCCGACGAGGATAATACCTCCGATGGAAGCGAAAACTCCGATGAAAGCGACGAATCCGATAATAACGGCGCGTCCGACGACAGCACTGTTCCCGACGACAGCTCGGATGAAAGCTCTGAACCCGAGGTTGTCGGAAGCGGAACCGAGGCTGATCCTTATTTGGTTATTCCGGATGAGGATATGCATCTTGTAACCGTAAATATCCCCGCAGGTAAAGACGTATATTACAACATTTACCGTGTCGGCGGAATGAATCTTAAGATTAAGTCCAAAGACGTTTACATCATTTATGACGGAAAGACCTATAACCCTAAAAGCGGAACCTTGTCGCTCTCGATTGAAGATGCTATGGCGAGTGAAGCAATTTCTTTCCGAATAGGCAATAACGCTTCAAGCGAGCAATCCTTCGAGCTTGTCTTCTCCAACCCGACCGGTTCTTATATGAACCCCACCAAGGTGGATGATCTCAAGGATGAAAATTTCATCGAGCTCGAGGCGGATAACGCTGTCGGCCATTACTATAAGTATATTGCCGAAAAGAAGGGTACTATTGTATTCGCTATGTCCGCTACCGCTGACAGCACTTTGTCAGTTACCAATAACCGCAACTCCGCCCAGAGAACTACCGAAGCGGACGGCTCGGCTGACGGCGACGTGAAATACGTCGAGATCGAGGTCGAAAAGGGCGACGAATTGATTATTAACGTCGGCGCTCTCCCGAATCGACGCGGTAAGTATCCTGCAACCGATATCACTTGGTCTGCTGAATACAAATAATTCCCCTTGCGCATAATGAAAAATTGTGCTAAACTGTTGAAGTAATGCTATGGAAAATAGCTTTACAAATAAAATTTATAAGGAGAAACTCATGAAAAACACTATGAAAAAAGCTCTTAGCTTGCTCGTGGTTTTCGCTATGGTTTGCGTTCCTATGATCGCAAGTGCAGCTGTTGGTGATGGCGTGGCTATGCCCAGCGATTGCATTTATAGCGGCGATTACGTAACTGTTGAAGCCGGCGCTACTACCTACTTTGAAATCGGTACCGGTATGACCGCAGGTACCTATGGCTTCGTTGTTGAAGGCGAAGGCGATTTTGACGTTGCTGTTTGTACCGAAGGCAACGGCGAATATCCTTACGCTGAAGGCGAAGCTGTTTCTGCTGTTGATGGCGTTGTTGAAACCGAAATCACCAGCTTTGAAAGCACTTATAACTACGCTGCTTTCGCTATCACCAACAACAGCGAAAACGATGTTGACTACCTCGTAACTATCCTCTTCCCCGAAGGAACTCAGGATAACCCCAAGGCTGTTACTCTCGCTGTCGGAACCCCTGTTGAGGTTACCATCGCAGCAGGCGTAACCTACTATATCGGCGCTTCTCTTCCTATGATGAACACCGAATATAATCTTACCGTTACCGGTGCCCCCGGCTTCTATTACGGCGGCGGTATGATGAGACCCAGCCCTGACAACAATGGTACCTACACCGCTACCGTTTCCGCTTCTATGTTCAGTGGCGGTATGGCAAACTTCAATATCTCTAACGGTACTGAAGAAGAACAGACCTATACTCTTACCCTTGAAAATATGCCTGCAGGCGCTTCTGAAGGTAACCCCGAAATCATCGAAGTATCCGATTTTTACACCACTTCGTTCTCCGAGCATTTCTACTCCTTCACCGCTACCGAATCCGGAACCTTCACCGTTTCTATGTCTTCTGAAGAAGGCTGGATGTATCAGATCAACGGTATTACCGCAGATTATGATTACTACTACGGCGATATGCACTGGTGTGACGACGATCCCGTTGTTATGTCCGAATCTATCGACGTAAACGCAGGTGACGTATACACTATTTACGTTGGTTCTTATATGTCCGACGAAATGGTTTACTGGTCCTTCAATTTCGAAGCTAAGACTCTTGGCGAAAAGCCCCTTTACAACGAAAACGGCGCTGACGGCTACCTTTCCGTAACCGATTCCTATGTTGATTACGATATGAATGGTGATTTCGTATACACCATCTTGGAATTCACCCCTGACGAAGCAGGTAACTATATTATCGATCTCGCAGGCGGCGCGATGGCAGGTATCGTTTCCTACAACGGTATGTGGGTTACTATCGAACCCTCCGCTGATGTTGTAAATATGTCTACTATTGAGTGGGAATGCACCAGCGTTGGTCAGACTATCTGGGTTGCAGTTATTGCTGAAACCGAAACCGTTTCTATCAACGTTTCCTATGAAGAAGTTGTTGTTGTAGTAATTCCCGAATATGATTACGAAAACGTTGTAACTCCCGAGGAATTCGTATACAACGGCGATACCGCTGACTTCGATTACGTTGAAACCTTTGACGATATCGTTGATAACGCGGTTCTCGGTGATGATGGCTACTACCACCTCAACTCTGCTGACGGCCCCGTTCTCTTCGCTTGCCTCAACGATGACCTTATGTCTCTCGTAGGCGCAAACACCTACGGTCAGCTTACTTACGTTGAATATGACGAAGATGGCAACGTGGTTTCCAAGACTCATTATGCAATCGCATTCGAAGAATATGCAGCTTGCGCTTACACCGATGATGCGGGCTATATGTACTATCCTCTTACCGAAGACCTTATCGTTATGTTCCAGAACGTTGGCGCTAATAACGGCTGGTATGGCGAAAACGGATTCGTAGGCGGCGATATCGAAGATGCTTGGATGTTCGCTTGCTACTATGACGAAGAAGTTACCACTATCGAACCCGTTGTTGAACCCGAATACGACCCCAACGGCGACGGCGAATTCAATATGTTCGACTATGTATTCGTTAAGGCTACCGTTCTCAGCAACGATGCTTCCGAAGAAGAAATCGCTGCTGCTGACGTAAACGGCGACGGCAAGCTTAATATGTTCGACTATATTGCTGTTAAGTCTGCATATTTCGCAATCTAATTGAATTAATATTCAATATAAAAAGGTGCTCGTAAGAGCACCTTTTTTGTATTTACGCCGCTAAATGATAATATTCTTCTTCTTCTTGTACGCTTACGTCGTAAGCGGTATGAAGCATATTTTCTATAAATATGCCGTATCCCCTTGTAGGGTCGTTTACGAGTACGTGAGTCACCGCGCCGATGAGTTTGCCGTCTTGAATAATCGGACTGCCCGACATTCCCTGAACGATACCGCCGGTTCGATCGACTAACTTTTCATCGGTGACGTGGATAACGAAATTTTTCATAGTGCCCGAGCCGCCGTATATATGCTCGATCTCTATTTCGTATTCCTCGCGGTCGTGACCGTCAAGCGTTGTCAGTATATGCGCCTTGCCTTCCTTTATTTCGGACTTGTCGGCAACGGGAATCGCTTTGTCGGTATTTTTCGGAAGCGATATAAATCTTCCGAAAACACCTTGATCGCTGTTTTCCCAAAGCTCGCCGATAACCTTCGAATCAAAGCTGCCCTTTAATTCGCCGGGATCGTTTTTGACACTTTTTACAACGTCGGTTATGCTGACGTCAACTATTGCTCCGCGCGAGAGGGGAAGCAGTAAGCCCGTTTCGGAATCGTAAATCCCGTGGCCTAAGCCTCCGAAGTCGAGCGTTTCGGGGTCGATATAGGTGATCGTTCCGATACCCGCCGTTGAGTCGCGCACCAAGATTCCGATACGGTATTGCCCGCTGTCCTTGTCAAGAACGGGATTGACCGTTGACGATTTCTCTTCGCCGTTGCGTACGAACGCTATCGTTATCGGCTTTCCTCCGCATCCCGCGATGAGTCGGATCAACTCGTTTGCCGATTTGAATTCGGTGCCACCCGCTCTTACAATGATATCGCCCGATTGGATACCGCTATCCTTTGCGGGTGAAACCACTCCTGATGCGGTTTCTACGCCCGTCGTGCCGAGGACTATTGCGCCCTCGGTGAAGAACTTGACACCGAACGCCATTCCGCCCGGAATAAGCGTTTCAATACCCTCGGTTGCACCTGCCGAAGGAGCCGATACCGTTAATGCTATGACCGTCGCCGCCAAAAACGCAAAAAACCTTTTTGACCTTCTGCTTTTCATTAAATGCTCCCTTGATTATATTTTGATTTGCATCGTATATAATTTATGTAAAAGGGAGATAAATATACTAAACAAAAAATCCCGCAAAAACGGGATTTTTAATTATTTTATGTTTTTTATGGCATTAAAGGTTTCGTCGCTTATGACGTGCTCTATCTTACATGCATCCTCGGAAGCTATATCAGAAGGTACTCCGATAGAAACGAGATAATCGGTAAGGACTAAATGGCGCTCGTACATTTTTTCGGCGACTTCTTTTCCTTTTTCGGTAAGAATCAATCCGCCGTCGTCGTCGCAAAGGATATATCCGCCGTTTTTGAGAATACCTACTGCGCGAGATACGCTCGGTTTTGAAACCTTGCGGTGCTCGCAAATATCGACCGAACGTACTGTGGGTAGCTTTTTCGATAAAACGTGTATTGCCTCGAGGTACATTTCGCCCGATTCCTGAAGCCGCATATTCTCACTCCTTCCGATGTTTTTATTATTTTATCATAAACTACCGAATAAATCAAGCGTTTTGAGCGTTCAACGGCGTTTTAACGCTTTCTTCATATTTCGCTTTCGGTTTGATGAAAATTTCGAGACGGATATCGAACCGATAAGCGATGCTGCGATTAATGAGGCGGATATAACGGCGACGTTTGTTGCACTTGTTTCGTAAGGAAGAAAGAGAGACGTTATTATAAGCGGAAACGCTATTACTCCCGAGGAAAGAAGTCCCGCCAATACGGGAGAATCCTTATAGTGAGTTGCCGAAAAAACGCTTCCTGCCGCGCTTCCGAGAAATACGGCCGCCGCGGCAAGCACTAAAGAGAGCGAGCTCGGAGACGCGGAGCTTAAAATTGTAAAGGGTGATAAGAGTATAACGAGCGCCGTAAGAGCGATTCCTATTCCTCCGCCTATAAGCGAAGCCTTGAAGAAGCTCTGAGCTCCGCTTTGATTTTGTGACGGTGTCCTCTGCTTGGTGTGTTTCATATATATTACCTTCCTTTCGGTGAATATATATGATTTTTTCGCCTTGATTATTCCGCGAAAAACCTTTCGGTAAAGGAAACGGTAAATTCGTCAAGCGCCGCAAAATCCATGGACGGAATATATATACGTTCTATTTCGGAATGTGCCTCGCGTGCCTTCAAAAGCTCCTTTTGCGCTTCGATTAAAAGCTCCGAGGAGAACCTTTCTATGCCGTGTAATTTGAGTTTGACCGATTGCAAAGCTCCGTTGTCGGTGAATCGAGAGGTTATTACGGATTTTTTCTCTTTAGCAAAGGTGCATGGAGAAACGTTGCATGAGGATATGAGCGTGCTTGATGACGGAAAATATACCGCATCGGAAATTGATGCGTCAATAGGCGAGCGGGAAATTACAGCCTCGGCACCGCGTTCGCGCACTATTCGCTCTACCGCCGTCATAAATGCTTCGGTGCATTTTCCTTTGACTTCTATAAGTCTGTCGACCTCTCCGAATACGGGAATTGTTTTTATCCCCGAAAATGTAAACGCCGAGGCGAATATGCTTCTTATTCCGCCGCGCGCTTCGGTAAGCTTATCGACGAGCCGTATTGCGGCTCGGTCGAGCTTTTGCTTGTCGGTGCATTGGGAAATGAGTGAACGTTTTATATCGAGGGTATCGCCGAGCGTTGATAAAATGCGATAAGCGTTTTTGTAGTGAACGCTTTTCGAATCGGTGAGCCGTATTATTTCATCGCGGTGGGGAAGAAGAGTACCTTCGTCCCAAAAATCCCCGAGATTTATTATACTTTCGCGTACACAAGGGTATTTTGTGTCGAGTGAGTGGGGATTTGTGCCGTCGGCGACTGCTTTGCCTATCTGCGGAACGATTACACCGTCGATCGAATCGGGATCGCCCGAGCAATATATAAGATCGACCTTGTATCCGAGCCGCTGAGCCTTTCCTGCGATACGCTTCATAAAGGTGGATTTTCCGCATCCGCTCGAGCCCTTAAGAATATAAAGTCTTTTAACGTCGGAAAAAGCGTCGTCAAAAAGCGAAACGAATCCGCTTCTTGTATTCGCTCCTGCGAAATATTCCATATAAATCCACTCCTGTTTTCTGGGTTCTTTAATCATTCTATGCTCGAGAAAAGATTTTTGTTTATCGATTCCGATGCGGGGATGGATTTTACTATATATCCTCCGCCGATTCGTATATGAAAATCGATTTTATTTTCACTTAACGTGAAAATATCCCGTTCGAGCCTTTTCTTGTTTTCTTCTCCGATATACGCCTCGATCAAACGAGAGATATCCTTTTTGTCGAAAAACTCCGAGAAACGGGTTTTGGTGCCGAATTTGCGCTCCCATACTTGAGTTTTTCGTTCCTTGAAGGGCTCGCTCCGCCCGTCGGAAATAGAAATTTCGAGTAGTATCGAAAGGTACTTTTCGCTTTCGAACGTGTTTTCCCATCTCATAACGACCGAATAGGGAATAAATTCACCGTCGCATTCGGCTTGAGCGCGTTTTGCGGATTTCAATAAATCGTTTTTGGCGTAATAGATCAACCCGTCGGATAATCTTTTGTAAAACTCACAAGCGTTTTTTTGTAAAGGGTCTTTTTTCTGACATTGAATTTCGGGGTATTTAAGATTGATTTTTAATAAAGGCGTGCCGTTGTCGGATAAAATTTCTTCCTTGATTTGCCGTTCGATTAAGGAAAATTTGATTTTTTTCGTAAATAACATATTTCATCACCGAAATATATCTATTCCGAAAATAGCGGAATGATGAATCATTTTCGCTTACCGAGCCGTTCTCGCCGTCCGAGTGTCTTTTTGGGAATAGCGAGTACGCTGTCCTGTATTCCGCTTTTGCTAAATGGCAATATCGGTGTAAGATAAGGGACACCGAAGCTTTTTGTTCGCGCGAGCAGTAATATAAGACCGCCGATGCTTAACCCCAAGCCCCAAAATCCGAATATTTCGGTCAAAACGAGCGCGCTTATACGCGAAAGAACTATAACGTACATATATGCGGGAGTTATGAATGCACAAACTGCGGAAAATGCGACGGTGATAACTCCCACCGACGAAACTATTCCCGCCTCTACGGCTGTGTTTCCGAGGATTATCGAGCCGACGATTCCTACCGCGTCGCCGACGGTCCTCGGCATTCTTACTCCAACCTCGCGTAATATCTCAAAAAGAAGCAATACCGCCATTATCTCCCAAAAAAAGGTAACCGGTATATCCTTTCGCGACTCGTCGATAATTCCGTAAAACTCTTTTGGCATAGCCGTCCAATCGTTCGAAATTACCGCGCAAAGAATTGAGGGTGCAAATATCGCGGCGAAAAAACCGAAAAGACGCAGTAACCGTATAAAGGTCGAATAAAACGGAGTATGGAGATAATCGTCCGACGCTTGTAAGCCTTCGATAAAAAGAAAGGGAAGTGTAATGACGAACGGACTTCCGTCAACTATTATTCCGACTCGCCCCGCCATAAGCTTCGATGCCGCCTTGTCTACCTTTTCGGTGCTTCCGTACGACGGAAAAAGCGAGACTCTGCGTCCTCCCAACAGCATTGCGATATTAGTGCTGTCGGTAATAACGCTCGCCTCGAGCTTTTTTATGCGGACGCTTAATTCTTCTACTAATCTTTTGCTCGCACGTCCGTCTACGTAGGTTAAGATAACGTTTGTGCGGGAAACGCTACCGAGAGTAAAAAATCGGAATTTCAAATCGGGAGTGCGTATTATTCTTCGAAGAAGCGCTATATTTAGTTCCGCGTTTTCGACAAACCCTGCCTTCGGACCGCGTAAGGTTACGTCGCTGCCAGGCTCGGTGATTCCTCTCGACGGAGCGACTTGAGCGTTCGAGACGGCTTTGAAAAATCCGTTTTTGCTTTCGGTAAGAATAAGAAGATCGCCCTTTGCGATATCCTCGGCGCTTTTTTCGGGAGTGTCGGCGGAGATAAGGTAATGACATACCAGTATTTCACCGAAATTTCCGTCGAATTCATCAAGTTTGTTTCGTATTAACGGACGTATTACCGTTTCGGCAACGTAGTCCCGATCGTTTAAACCTCTTAAAAATATAATCGCAAAACGCGCGCTGTCGTTTCCTCCCTCACGGCATACGATATCTCCGCAATCTCCGAATATGCTTAAAACTCTGTCGCGATAGCTGTCAAAGCTGTATTCCATTAATGTTCTCCGTAAGCTTTTTATATAAGAATTATTTCCCGTTTCGTTTATCGCTAACCCTTTTTTGAGATAAAAAATATTGACATAATTATCGTGATGATATAGAATAATAAAAGAGGAATTCTGCCGTCAGTCGGCTTTTTATAAATTTTTCGGAGGATAAAATGGCAAAAGGAAAAAAGAAGGATAAATTTAACGCCATACTTGCGGTTGTGCTTTGCCTTCCGCTCGTATTCATCGCGGTTTTTTTGATAAATCACTTTACCCGTTCTATTTCGCTTGAGGATATCAACTCGGTTACGGTTAAGATCTCTGATGACGTTTCGTATACCTTCGATAAAAATGAGGACGTTATGTTCTTCGTCGATCTTCTCTCCGGCTGTTCTCCTATCAATAGTGCGATGAGAGATGTTTCAAACGAAAAGTCGGTTTACATAATTTGTTCCGACGGTGATTACTCTTACGAGTATGAATTCTACCCGTCGCTCGATCTTTCGGGCTGTCTTTTGGTGGATTCTAAGGGAAGCCTTTACGTTCCTGCTGCCGAATCCGCTAAGGAATTGTTGTTAAGAAACGAATTTGATTTTCTTTACGCCGATTTGTTTTTACCGAATCTTTCGGTTATAAGCGGTAATAACAGCTATACCGTTTCTCCTGTGGAAAGCGAATGGAGTTATTATAAGGCGGACGGTGAGATTTATTCCTACTCTCCCGAAAAGCTTTCTGACGGAAGCGAGGTCTTTATGATAACAAAAGGTCTCGAAAATACCCTTTCCTTCGCTCCCGACGACACCAAATTGCCCTACGAGCTTTCGGATATAAAATACGTTTCCCAAAGCGGTACGGAATATAATATTCAAAATATTTCCGAGCTTGATCTTTCCTTCGATACTCTTTTGGACGTTTCCTTTACCGCCAAATGGGGCTCGCTCAACGGCGCTAAGGCGTTCGGCGAGGCTAAATATAAGTTTAAGATACGCTACGATATCCCCTCGGTAATCGAAATTCCCGTAAATGATTATACTATCGGCGATGTTATAAAGATCGATGCGACCCATCTTAACGAAGACGAGAAGGTTGAGCTTGTAACACTTCTTGATACTAAGGGAATCGATTTTGATGTGCTTTCCGAGGGTAAGGGAATAGCGCTTATTCCTGTCGGTCTTACCAATGCGGCGGGTAAATATCCCGTCGAGCTCGTTACCGTTACGGGAAACGTTAAGGAAGATATCCAGATAAATGCGCTCGAACGCGGTAACTTCGTTTCTCTTCCCAATATTGACGAAACTCAGTATAACGATATGATGTCGCTCGACAAAATGACCGAGCTTGAAACAAAATTAGCGTCAATAACCGCTAAGCGACCCGACCTTAACTATTTCGTGTTCGGTGAGGATAATCTTTCCGCACCCGTTACGTCCAAAAATATCCTTCATCAGTACGGTCAACAGGTCAATATAAAGGCGTACTCCAATAACGATGTCGGCAACCGCGTTTGTAAGGGTATCGTTTACGGACTCGAAGCGGGCTCGCAGGTTCGCTCGGCTCAGGCGGGTGAGGTCGTCTTTAGCGGTACTCTCGCACCTACGGGCAACACCGTCGTTGTTTACCACGGCTACGGTATCTATACCTATTATTACCACCTCGACTCGCTCGACGTCGTTCTCGGCGATATCGTAAATAAGGGTCAGGTCGTAGGTAAGGCGGGCTCTACGGGCTACACTAACGAAAAAACCGTTCTCCATTATGCGGTAAGCATTGACGGCATATTCGTAAACCCCGAAACCTTTAATTAATATAAAAAAGTGTACTTTTCGTTTTTGAAAAGTACACTTTTTGTTATATTACAACGTCGTATTTAACGGTATCGCTGTAATGCCACCACTCGTTTTTATACCCCGAAAAGCCGTGCTTTCCCATAATATCTTCGAGAAATTGCGAATTCTCGGCGGATTCTTTGCTTACGTCCGAATAATCTCTGTCGGCGAGTTTTGTGAATTCGTCAAATTCGCTTGGCATTTCGACTTTGCTTCCGTCTGTGCGTACGATAGTGATATCCACCGTGTTTCCGCGACTGTGAGAGGAATACCCGTTGTTGGGATTCGAAACGAAGCTCGGGTCGGGACATATCTCCCATAATTTCCATTGCGCTTCCGTGGGACGGTAAGCGTCCCATATAAGGAGCTCATATCCCGA
Source organism: Eubacteriales bacterium (assembly GCA_045646995.1). Taxonomy (GTDB): domain Bacteria; phylum Bacillota; class Clostridia; order Oscillospirales; family CAG-382; genus Coliplasma. Next base: position 26,372 of record JAZRLT010000055.1, read on the forward strand.
TTCCTTAAGCTCGTTTTGGACCGCTAAAAGCTTTTTTACCGTGCCGTAACGTAAATACGCCTTGTCGGAATTGTAAATAACCTTCCCGGTAAAGTTGTTTTCGGTGGCGTATCGTATATCGGTTTTTATGTCGGGGATATAGTCGGATATAAGCACAAGGTCGGAATCTGATGGCAAGGGAAGCGGTTCAACGCTTTCCTCATATTCAACGCTTTCCTCTTTCTCGGTGCTTTCCTCTGATACGACGGAATCGCTTTCGGTTTCTGAGGATTCTGCTTCTTCGTTAAACGAGGCTTCGGAATGCGTGCTTTTGCTTTGCTCGGGCTCGGAAGAGCTCTCGGGGTTGCTTTCCGAAGCGCACCCGACAAGCAGAAGCGATATTAAAATAAGTATTATCAGTCTATTTTCCAATCGATTTCCTCTTTTCCTATTGAACGAAGAAATTCGTTGCATTTTGAAAAGTGCTTGCAGCCGAAGAAACCGTTGTATGCCGATAACGGGCTCGGATGCGCCGCTTCCAATATTTTATGCTGTGAGCCTGTAATAAGGCTCTTTTTGGCGCGTGCGTAACCGCCCCAAAGTATGAAAACGATCGGTTCTTCGCGCTCGTTGAGCAGGGAAATAGCACGGTCGGTGAAGGTTTCCCAGCCCTTGCTTCGATGGCTTCCCGCGTTTCCGGCGCGAACCGTAAGTACGGCGTTTAAAAGCATAACACCATTTTCGGCCCATTGGGTAAGCTCGCCGTGGTTAGGGGGTGTAATACCGAGGTCGCTTTCTAATTCCTTGAAAATATTAATGAGAGACGGGGGCTTTTGAACGCCTTTTTTAACAGAAAAGCAAAGCCCGTGCGCCTGACCTTCGCCGTGGTAGGGGTCCTGACCGATAATTACGGCGCGTACGTCGTGGTAGTCGGTATATTTAAAGGCATTAAAGATGTCGTTCATCTCGGGATATATAGGAACTCCCGAGTTGAGATATTCCTGCTTTAAAAAGGCGCGCAGAGTGCGGTAATATTCCTTTTCTGCTTCATTAGCCATCAAAGAATCCCACGAATTTTCGAATTTAAACATACTATCGCTCCTTTCAATAACATTATATCATAAAACATTACTAAATCAAGAAAAATGTAATTGACAAATGTTAAAAATAAGGTTATGATTAATTAGATATACTTGTTTGAAAAGGTAGGTGAGAGATCGATGGATAATCCGCGAAGTAACGGCATAAAACCTAAAAGTATTTGCGCGGGCGGAGTAGTCGGTGTCTTGCCTTTTTCCGTTCGCGTTAAATAGGGTTTTTTGCCATTTTTTCTTTAATAATTTGAAAGGAAAAACGGCCAATGGATATCAAACAGCTTTATGACACGCTTGTCGAGCTTTTGGATGCGAACGATTATTCGGCGATACGTTTGCTTCTGGGCGAGCAAGAGCCCTTCGACCTTGCGCTTTTGTGTGAAGAGCTTGACGAAAAATCGCTTCCGCTTGTTTTTCGTCTTATGGCGAAGGATACTGCGGCGGAGTGCTTCTCCGAAATGTCGACCGACGTTCAGGAATTTCTTCTTCGTCGTCTCACCGATGCCGAATTGAGAGCGGTCCTCGACGAAATGTTTATCGACGATACCGTTGATATTATCGAGGAAATGCCGGCTAATGTTGCTACACGTATTTTGGCTAACTCCGATGCCGCTTCGCGCGAGGAGATTAACCGTATTTTGAATTACCCTAAGGACAGCGCGGGAAGTATTATGACTACCGAGTATGTCCGCCTCGATAAAAATATGAGCGTTGCCGACGCTTTCGCTCGTATCCGACGTGTCGGTATGGAAAAGGAAACTATCTATACCTGCTACGTCACCGCGTCCGACCGTACTCTTGTCGGCGTCGTTACGGCGATGGACCTTCTTTTGAATGAAACCGATACGCTTGTTTCCGAAATAATGGAGACTAACGTCATTTCAGCCTCTACCGAGGAGGATAGAGAATCGGTAGTTGCCAAGATAAGCAACTACGGCTTTCTCGCTCTTCCCGTTGTCGATAAGAGCAACCGCTTGGTCGGTATCGTAACCGTCGACGACGCGATTGACGTCGCAATCGAAGAGGCTACCGAGGACGTTGAAATAATGGCGGCTATTACGCCGTCGGATAAGCCTTATTTGAAGGTCGGTGTTTTCGAAACATGGCTTTCGCGTATTCCTTGGCTTATGCTTTTGATGCTGTCCTCTACCTTTACGGGAATAATAATTTCCCATTATGAGTCGGCATTGAAGAATTGTATTATTCTTACTTCTTTTATTCCTATGCTTATGGGTACCGCAGGTAATGCCGGAGGACAAACCTCGGTTACCATTATCCGTGCGCTTTCGCTCGGTGACGTGGAAACGGGCGATATTTTAAGGATACTTTGGAAGGAATTCCGCGTTTCCTTCTTGTGCGGCGTTTCGCTTGCGGCGGTTGGATTTATAAAAGCGATTACTATCGACGGTGCCGACGTGTTCGAGGCACTGACGGTTTGTCTTACTCTTGCGCTGACTGTTATAGCTGCTAAAATCGTCGGATGCTGCTTCCCTATGCTTATTAAAAAGATCGGCTTCGACCCTGCGGTCGTTGCGAGCCCCTTTATAACGACTGTCGTTGACGTTTTGGCGCTTGTCGTTTATTTTGCGGTTGCTATGGTTTTGATACCCACTTTGGGATAAATTAAATTCGGAGGTAAATATGTCTGTTATTTACGACGCTTCTTTAGGTCAATATTCGCTCCATACCAAGAATTCGAGCTATATTATGCTCGAAAAGAACGGTTTTCTTCTCCATTTATATTGGGGTAAGAAGACCATGGGCGATTGTACGTATATATTCCGCGAGCAGGGAAGAGCCGCCTTTTCGCCGAGAATGGAAAATTGTGACGGCTTTATCCTCGATGACGTTCCTCTCGAATATCCCTGCTGGGGTAGAGCGGATATGCGTACTCCTGCGCTCGAGATCACCAATCCCGACGGCTCGATAATTGTCGATCCCCGCGTTGTGGGAAGACGTATCGAAAAGGGCAAAAAGGGTATTAAGGGTCTCCCCGCCGTTTATTGTGAGAACGACAGCGAATGCGAAACTCTCGTCGTTGAGCTTTACGACGAGGTAAGCGATATATCTCTCGAGCTTTATTACTGCGTTTTTGAGGAATACGACGTAATTACCAGATATGCCAAGATTATAAACAAGGGAAGTGAATCGGTTTATATCGACCGCGCGGCTTCCGCTTCGGTTGATTTCGATAATATCAATTACGACGTTATCTCTAACTTCGGCACCCACTGCCGCGAGCGTAATATCGAGCGTGCTCCTCTTAAGCACGGACGCTTTATTATGTCCTCCCGCCGTGGTGCGTCCTCCCACGTTCACAACCCCTTCCTTATTATGACCTCTCCTACCGCTGACGAAACCTCCGGCGACGCTTTCGGATTTGTTCTCGTTTACTCGGGCTCGTTTATGTCCGAAATCGCGGCTAATCAGTTCGATTCCGCTCGTGCAGTCATCGGTCTTAACCCCGAAGCGTTCCGTTGGAAACTCGAATCGGGCGCTGAATTTACGACTCCCGAATGCGTTATGAGCTACTCCTCCGCGGGTCTCGATACGCTTTCCTATAATTTCTCGACGCTCTTCCGTACGCGTCTCTGCCGCGGTAAATTCCGCGACGTGCGCCGTCCCGTCCTTCTTAATAGCTGGGAGGCGTGCTACTTCTCCTTCGATTCCGACCGTTTGATGAAGATCGGCGATGCTTGTGCCGACCTAGGTATTGAGCTTATGGTTATCGACGACGGTTGGTTCGGTAAGCGTGATAACGACTGCTGCTCGCTCGGTGACTGGTTCGTTAACGAAAAGAAGCTCCCCGGCGGTATCAAGCGTATCTCCGACCATCTCGCCGCAAAGGGTGTCAAGCTCGGTATCTGGTTTGAGCCCGAGATGATCTCTCCCGATAGTGAGCTTTATAAAGCTCATCCCGATTGGTGCTTGCATTACAATAACCGTCCGCGCTCCGAGGGTAGATTCCAGCTTATCCTTGACCTTACCCGTGAGGACGTTTGTGATTATATTTACGAATCGGTTGCGAAGGTTTTGCGTGAAGGCGGTATCTCTTACGTAAAGTGGGATTTCAACCGTAATATGAGCGAAGCGGGAAGTCCTCTTCTTCCTGCCGACCGTCAGCGCGAGGTCGATTTCCGTTATTATCTCGGTCTTTATTCCGTAATGGAACGCCTTAACGAGGAATTCCCCGACGTCTTGTTCGAGTCCTGCTCGGGCGGCGGCGGACGCTTCGACGCGGGTATGCTTTATTATATGCCTCAGGTTTGGACTAGCGATAACTCCGACGCGGTAGAAAGACTCCGTATTCAGTACGGCACCTCGCTTGTATACCCTATGTCGGCTGTAAGCGCCCACGTTTCTGCTTCGCCTAATCACCAGACCGATCACGTTACCCCCTTCGACAGCCGCTTTACCGTCGCTATGACGGGCTCCTTCGGCTATGAGCTCGATCCTACCGCGCTCTCTCCCGAGGAACAGCAAAAGGTTCGCGAGACTGCTGAGCTTTATAAGGAATACGGCGAAATTCTTGCGAAGGGCAGATATCACCGCTTGAGAGACCCTCACGTCGAAAATTGCTCTGCTTGGTGTACCGTTTCCGAGGATAAGAGCGTTTGTATTGCGGGTTACGTACTTACTCACGTTCGTCTTTACGGTAATAACGACCGCGTTATGCTTCGCGGCTTGGATCCCGATGCGCTCTATAAGGAACGCTTCAGCGGTGTAACCTATCGCGGCGATCAGCTTATGAACTTCGGTCTCCATACTCCTATTAATCTTGAATACCATTCTCTCCTTTGGATACTCGAGAAGGTAGACTAAATAATAACGAAGCACCGCATTCCGTTTGGGATGCGGTGCTTTTTTCTTTGTTGAAATCGACATTCTTCTTTTTTTGACGTCATAAAAACCCTAAATCCAATATTCGATGTATATTATACAAATTCGACAAATTTCGACTTCTTGGGGCGGTTTTTATGTAAAAATGCGTGAAAACCGTTGGAAATCAATCGAAAAATGTAAATCGAAAGTTTCGCGGAAAACCTTATTTTTGTCCAAAATCTATTGATATCCGCTCGTTTTACTGATAAAATATACACACAGAAAATAAATATACAAGGAGATACAAGTTTATGGAAAAACCGAGGGTGCTCGTCGCTGACAGTAACAGCGAGTTCAGAAGTCAATGCGTCCAAAGCCTTCGTAGGCAGGATATAGAGGTAGTCGCTGAAGCGGCAGACGGTCAGGAAGCGTTCCAGAAGATAGCGAGGATGAAGCCGAATGTTGTCATTTCGGATCTTTACTTGGGAAAGATAGATGGAGTCGGTCTGATAAGAAGCACGAAAATGCAAATGCCGGAAGAGTTTCCGTCTTTTATTATGCTTGCATCCTTCGCGAGCGATAACCTCTTTTCGGAATGCTGTGAGGCGGGCGCGGCGTACTGTATGCTAAAGCCTGTCGATTTTATTGCTATCGGCGAACGTGTAAAGCGTCTTATGGTGAAGGGAAGACGCGGTGCGACTGTCCCCGGTAAGGACGAGGCGGATTTAGAGGCTCAGGTTACTAAGATAATACATCAAATAGGCGTTCCCGCACATATTAAAGGATATCAGTACTTACGCACCGCGATTATAATGACTATAAATAATAACGATATTATTAATTCCGTCACAAAAATTCTCTATCCCACCGTCGCGAAACAGTACGGCACTACAAGCTCCCGCGTCGAAAGAGCGATTCGCCACGCTATCGAGGTTGCTTGGGACAGAGGTGACCTTGACGTGCTTAACTCCTTCTTTGGTTATACCGTCCAAAATTCGCGCGGCAAGCCCACGAATTCGGAATTTATCGCGATGATAGCGGACAATCTTAGATTAAAGAACAAAACGCTTACTACTGTATAATATTACAAAAAGCTTTCCGTTTATCTGGAAAGCTTTTTCTATGTCGATATTGATTTTTGAGAAATATCTGTTAAAATATATGTATAAACGGTATAGACCTGTTAAGGAGTGAATTATATGAAAACGTCTTCTAATAAGAAATCTACCGAGATTCTCGTCATGGGAGCGATTCTTACCGCGCTCGTTATAGTTCTTCAACTTATGGGTGCGTTTATCCGCTTCGGTATGTTTTCGATATCGCTCGTGCTTATTCCGATAGTTATCGGCGCGGCTACCTGCGGACCTAAGGTTTCTGCGTGGCTCGGCGGTGTTTTCGGTGTCGTTGTGCTCTTGAGCGGCGATGCCGCGGCGTTTCTTGCTATTGATGTTTTTGGTACAATAGTCACCGTCCTTGTAAAAGGTATCGCTTGCGGTCTTGCGGCAGGCTTGGTTTACAAGCTTTTGGAAAAGTATAACCGATACGTTGCGGTTGTTGTAGCCGCGATTGTATGTCCCGTTGTCAACACCGGCGTTTTCCTTCTCGGATGCCTTGTTTTCTTTATGGAAACGGTTACCGAATGGGCGGGTGGTTCAAACGTAGGCGCATATATGATAACCGGACTTGTCGGCTTTAATTTCCTTTTCGAGCTCGGAACGAATATGGTTTTAAGCCCTGTTGTCGTAAGATTGTTAAATATCCGAAATAAAGAATAAAATCCTTAAAATCCCCTTGACAAAAGGGGATTTTTGTGTTAAACTTGCACTTGCCGCATGTATGGGGTTTTTGAAGTTGCG
>JAZRLT010000056.1:0-1983 GCA_045646995.1 Eubacteriales bacterium
AAAGGCACAATTTACGGTAAAGATACTGACGCAATATGGACTCAATATTTTAGAACCGCAAAAAATAATACGTTCAAAAATCCAATAGAGCAAAATAAATACCACATAAATGCTTTGAAAAAATTGTTACCCGATGCCCCTATTTTTTCTTGTATTATATTTACAAATTACGACTGTGATATTAAGATAACAAATTCTAATGCAGATATCGATGTATGCCATTTAGGCAATATAGACACGGTTCTTAAAAATAGATTTTCGAATAAAGACAAAATATATTCCATGGAAGATATAGACGAGATTTTCAAAAAACTTTCCTACTATTCACAAATGAAAGAGCCCATTACTATTGACGGAGAAGAAGCCGATTTCTTTTCTTGGGTCACACCCATCGTTTTGAAATTAGAAGACAAAAAAGCAGAGATAGAAAAAGAAAAAATAAACTGTATTGAAAACTCTAAAAAATTAAAGAAAACAACAATACTTGCCATTATTGCTAATATATTAATAGCAATATGTTCTATTATTTTATCTATCTTTGTCGCTTCTGCAATTATAGAAAACAACAACAATCAACTCGCTAAATTCAAACAAAATTTTTTACACATAGACGAAATTGACAACGAGTATATTGATGCACTTGATTCATATGTTGATGTATCAAATATTTCGCTTTTACCGTTGTCAGAAGATGCTGTTTCTTTCACAGCAAGACTTGCTATGAAAAATGATACTTATGGGATTGCTTTGAATAAAGATTCCAAATACATAGTAATGACTACAAATGGTAAAGTCTTCGAATATGATATGTTTAGCGAAAATCAATTTTACTATCGTCCAAATAACACAATAGGTAAAGGTATTCGAACATATGCAGACTTAGCCAAAATTCAATTCTATGGGGTTTTTAACATAGAAGATATATCATATATAAAAATCAATCGTGTTGATTTGATAAAATTAAATACATCTCGCACAATTATAAAAGATAATTTAGAAATAGAATTATACGAAAGCGTAAGCAACTAAATAATTTATTATTTTTTATCCCAACACACAAAAAAGCCCGCGTTTGCGGGCTTTTTTTACATTTTAGTTTAGCGCGAAGCGATTAACAATAATACAACAAATCGCCGTAAGTCGGGAACGGCCAGCAGGTGCGGTCGGTGAGCATTTCCGCTTCATCGGCGGAGCGGCGAAGTTCGGACATGATCGGAAGAACTTCGTCACGGCAATAAACACCGCAATTTTTGCTGTTGAGGTTACGCTGAGCGTGTTCCGCGTTTGCGGAGAGGCGTTTGAGCGATGCACACATCTCATCGGAAAGTTCAATAAGGCGTCTTAACGTTTCGGACGTATGGTGCGGTATCGGAGCGCCGATCGACTTGAGCGTTGCGGCGGTCTCGGAAAGGGTCTTGATATACGAGCCGACGGCAGGAAGGATATCCTTACTTGCCATATCGCACATCGTCAGTGCTTCGATAGTTATAATCTTGCAGTAAGATTCAAGAAGAATATCGTGACGCGAGCGAAGCTCTTTTTCGGTGTAGACCTTATGGCGCGTAAAGAGCGCGATATTTTTCTCGGTAACGAAATGAGGAAGCGCATCGGCGGTCGTCGGGAGGTTGAGAAGTCCGCGGCGTGCGGCTTCGAGCTTCCATTCGTTCGAATAGCCGTCACCGTTGAAGATAATGCGTTTGTGCTCTTTTATCGTACGGCGGATAAGTGCCTGTAATGCAGTCTGAAAATCGGATGCTTTTTCGAGCTCGTCGGCAAACTGCATCAAGCAGTCGGCAACGATCGTGTTTATAACAACGTTCGGTTCGGCAACGGACATTGCGGAACCGGGCATTCTGAACTCGAACTTGTTACCCGTGAACGCAAAAGGCGAGGTACGGTTGCGGTCGGTCGTATCCTTCGGGAAGGTCGGGAGAACGTGAACGCCGATCTCCATCTGTCTCTTCTCAGCGCCGTAGTAGGGCA
>JAZRLT010000057.1:0-11994 GCA_045646995.1 Eubacteriales bacterium
AACGGGACAAGCAACGATACGCTTATGACTCACTGAACATTCAAGCAACGCCTTGGCGTAAAGCTTGCGGTCTTCGGGAACCAAATTCTTAATAACCTTCTCGTCGCAGGCGTCTTCGATATCGCGGCAGAGAAGTACATACGCGACCCAAACAAGAGGATTGAACCAATACAGCGCAAGAAGGAAAAATCCGAAAGGCTTTATTAAATGGTCGAATCGCTTTATATGAGCGCGTTCGTGTGCAATAACGCAATTTTCGGTCTCTTCGCTTAATCCCATCGGGAGATATATATGAGGAGAAAAAACACCCAACACAAAGGGAGAATCGACGCGTTCGCCCTTACGGACACCGCCTCCGCAGGGAATAGCGGTAGAAACGCGGATTTTTAATAAAACACAGCTTACGGTCGCATAGCACGTCATCAATATGAATCCCGCAAGCCAAATCCAACCGAGAACCGAAGCGGTCCTTTCGGAAATACCTTTAGCCCCCTCGGGATTTCCCGAATCGTCCGTTGTTCCCGCCGCATCACCGCCGACGCCGTTACCGTCTTCGGGAGGCGTATTATTCACGTCGGTATCTCCAACTAAAACGGGAAGCCTTGATACGTCCTTGTCGTCATCGGTATTTAGGTTTTCGGAAACGTTTTCGTCAGAAGAGACCTCGGTCTCCTTATCAGGCTCGACGTAAGATTGCTCGTACGGTATCGAATTATCGGGAACGACCCCTATCGAAGTATCGGAAACCGACGTCATCGGCTCGGATTCATCAGATATCGCGGTATCGGATATAACGAGCTTTTGATTAGGGACGAGAGAAAAACTGCTTTCCACGGTAAACGGCAGGATAAGACGCACCGCCACCAATCCCCAAAGAAGACAGCAGACCCAGCTCGGCGCTCTTCCCTTTAAAAGAAAGCGGACGAGTATTACCGCAACGATAAGAAAGCTCGCGGCTATGCTTAAATTCAGCAAATTAATAAATACGTCAGACATTTTATTTATCTCCGTGTTCGATTATTCTTCGGATCTCTTCGATTTCCGATTCCGAAAGCTTTTGATGCTTTGCAAACGCGGTTATAAACGCGGGGAGCGAGTTTTCAAAGCGCTTTTCAAAAATCTCGTCAAATTCCGAAAGCTGTACCTCACTCTTGGAAACTATCGAGCGCACGACCGAATTTTCGTTAACAAGGACTCCCCTCTCGGCAAGTCTTCTTATAACCGTATAGGTAGTCGGACGCGACCACTCGAGCCGTTCTTTACATATAACTGCCAAATCCTTCGCGAGTATGGGCTCCTTCTCCCAAAGTATAAGGCAAAAACGGTATTCGCTTTCAAATATTTTCGGAACAGACATATTTTTTCTCCTTATGTATTTAGTTGAATGCATTCGACACCTTGAGTTTAACACATTCAACTCGAATTGTCAACGGTTTTTGTTGAACGCATTCAACAAAATTCAATGCCGTTTTTTGTTCAAAATGAAAAATGTTTATTTATATGTTTAATTTTACAAATTTTGGTGGTATAATAATAGAAAAGACAGCAAGGAGGAATACAAATTGCTAAAGGATATATTGACGCCGAAAAAGGCGTTATTCTTACCCAACGCCCATACCGAGCTTCGCGGACAGGTTTCACGCTCGAGAAGCGTCGCGATAGTACGCGGAAACCTTACGGGAAATTCGAGAAGCGACGCGTCGGGAATTTCGGCGCGTGTCTATAAAAACGGCGTTTACGGTTTTTCGTCAATAGCCGAATATTCGTCCGAGGCGGCGGATTCGGTTCTTCGCGCGGCGAGTGACAACGCGGATTTTTTGGACACACGGGTTTCTAAAAACGCCCCGTCTCTCCCCTCTCTCGCTAACGGGAATTTCGTTCACGAATACGAAGTATACGAAACCGACCAAAAAGCGTATATCGATTTCGCCCGAGAGACCGACGAATATATAAAGAACAAATATCCGTCCCTTACGAGCCGTACGATAGCGGCGAGAGAGGATTCGATGGAAAAGATGCTTTGCGTATCGGACGGGTGTGACGCTCATACCGTTTTACAGCGCTCCTATCTTTACGTATTTCTTAACGCCGAAACTCCCGACGGAAAGCCCGTCGAGCTTTTTAAAGCCTTCGGCGGATTCGGCGGATTCGGTGTAAACTTCAGAGACCCTGCCTCGCTTTACGGTGAAATCGACCTTCTTTATGAACGCCTTATGCAAAAGCGAGAGGGTGTTTACGCAGATGCGGGCGAAAAGATGGTTGTATTAAGCGGTATTATGTCGGGTATGCTTGCCCACGAAGCGGTGGGCCATACGGTAGAAGCCGACCTTGTTGCGGGCGGAAGCGTTGCGGCGCACAATCTCGGTCGTCAGGTCGCGAGCGAAAAGGTAAGCCTTACCGACTTCGCCCATACCGCGTTCGGAGAAGCCGTACCCCTTCCCGTTTACGTCGATGACGAGGGTGTTATCGCCACCGACGCCAAGATTATCGAAAACGGAATCCTTACGGGATATATGAACAACCGCGAAAGCGCGGAGAAATACGGTATGACCCCCTGCGGTAACGCGAGAGCCTTCGGATATTCCGACGAGCCGTTAATAAGAATGAGAAACACATCTATCCACCCCGGAAACGACAAATTAGAGGATATGATAGCCTCGGTCGAGGACGGATATTACCTTATCGATTCGAGCAACGGGCAGGCGGACACGACGGGCGAGTTTATGTTCGGCGTTTCGATGGGCTACGAGATAAAGAACGGAAAATTGGGCCGTGCATTACTCGACACGACGATTTCGGGCGTTGCTTTCGAAATGTTAAAGACCGTCGATATGGTTTCGGACAATATCACTTGGGCAAGCTCGGGATTTTGCGGCAAAAAACAGATGATGCCCGTCGGATGCGGCGGACCCGACCTTCGATGCAAGGTTATGATAGGAGGCAGATAATATGGAAAAATACAAGAATATCGCCGAATACGTTTTAAATCTTGCAAAATCACGGGGAGCGGACAAGGCTCAATGTACCGTAAGCGAAGGCGAAATGAGAGAATTTAACGTCGAAGGAAACGAATTCTCGCTTTTCCGTACGCTGTATTCCCGTTCGGTCGGATTGACTCTTTTCAAGGACAGCAAAAAGGGCTCGATAAGCATAAACAGCTTTGACGAAGCCGCTCTCAACGAAGCGGTAGATAACTGCATCACCGCGGCGGAGAGCGCGTCACCCGACAAGGATTGGGAGATTGCAAGCGGTATCGGCGAGCGCGATTTCGTTCTCGGCGACCTTGAGCCCGACACCGAAAAGCTGTTTTTCCGCGCAAACGAGCTGTTAAACGACATAAAAACGCGCCATCCTCTTATAATCATCGAGCAGATGGCGGTTTACCACGTATCTCGAAAGCGAATTTATATGAACACCGAGGGTACTGTTTATAACGTAAAAAGCGGTGCTTACTCGGCGGATTTGATGTATTCGGCGCACGAAGGCGAAAAATCAACTTCATTCTACGGAAGCGACGTCGCGGTTTATGACCTTGACAAGCCTTTTATCGAATGCGCTATGATCGAGCGCGAGCTGACCGATATCGAAAATCAGCTCGACGTCAAGCCTATGACGGGCAAATTCACGGGCACGGTCATTTTCACTCCCGCCTGCTTAGCGGGTACGGTTTTCGGGAACATCTGCCGCAACTTCGCGTCGGACAGCGCCTTGCTCGAAGGAACCTCGCTTTGGAAGGACAGCTTGGGCAAAAAGGTCGCGGATAGCCGTATAAACGTATCCTTCAAGCCGCACGACGAACGGATAGTCTGCGGTGAGCGATACACGGGAGAGGGCTTCTTATCCGAGGATTTCAGCTTCATCAAAGACGGCGTTCTTCAAAGCTTTCTTATTTCGCAATACGTCGCTAACAAAACGGGCAACAAGCGCGCTCCCTCAAATTCGGGAATGATTATCGAATCGGGTGAAACGCCTATCGACGAAATTATCAAAAACACCGAAAAGGGAGTTATAATCGGTAGATTTTCGGGCGGTTCTCCCGGCGCAAACGGCGAATTTTCGGGAGTTGCAAAAAACGGATTCCTTATTGAAAACGGACGTATCGTTTCGGCGTTAAGCGAAACTATGATAAGCGGAAACCTCGCAGATATGCTTAACAATCTTATCGATATAAGTAAAGAAACGTTAATAGACGGCGGTGTCGTCGCGCCTTATATGGCATTCGGCGGTATAACCGTATCGGGGAAATAATATGAAAAGAATTATCGCATTAACTCTCGCGCTCCTCTCTTTATTTCTTATGACCTCCTGTGAAAAGGTCGAATACGTCACCGACGTCACCTACCGTATTTACGAAAACGGCTCGGGCAAGACGAAAAGCGACGTTATAGGCTTTTATTCCACCGCCGCGAGCAATAAGGATGGCGTTTGGGAATATTCCTTCGCCGACGGAAAGGATATATTCGAAGAATTTCTTTCCAACAGCCAAAGCAAGGAAAGCGGAATGATAGATAAGCTTACTATCATTTACGGCACAACGGTTTTAAAACCCAAAAGCGAAGGAAAAGCAAAAATCGCCTTCGACCTTAAGGACGAAAGCGGTAATATCAAAACTACAAAGTATTTCGAGATAACTTCAAAAAAGGATAAAGACGGTATTTTAAGATTGTCCGTCGAGGAAATAAAGGAATAAAAAAGCAAAGCCTATAGATTTGTTTAGAATCTATAGGCTTTGTTGTCCGTATCAGTATTAACTAAAATTTTCGGTTTTAATTCTCAATGATATTTTGGATAGAATCAATAATGCCAGAGTTAACGTCAAGCCATTCCGAAACAGATGTCGCTGAAGCGAAGCGCGAATCTGACGAGGTCTTTTTCATTATTTTTTCAACAACGGCAACACTTGCCGCGTCTCCGGCTATAGCACGCTCGCGAACAACAGGAAGAACAAGATAACCGTATTTGTCTGAGTTTGACAAAATCGCCTTCGAGTCCATTTCTTGTAACTCAGATTTAAGTTCTCTCAATTTATCGTAAAACACCGCGTTACATATCAATTCCCAACGGTAATCACCAAACAAAGGTTGGCAAAGATAAAACTCATCAACCGTCTGTTGCAACCCCAACATATCATATAATACGTATAATCCAAGATTACGGTCGGAAGCATCGTTTACTTTGATATGCTCATAAATATCAGGCATATCCGAATATGAAACAGTCTTCAGAGATTTCTTACCCTCTTCATTGAAGCTATCCTCCAGCCCGATATACAAGGAACTATGCATAGTTACGTTTCTAAAACCGTTATTTCTCAGTTCACGAAGTTTTTGGGAGGTTTCGCTTACTTTCCCGTCAAACTTCAAATGCGACGTTAACCACATTTGAAAAATATCTTTCTCGCCGTAATATTGCATACAAAGCGCATCTATACGCGCGTCATACTCCGCTTTTTCCGCCTTGTCCATGGCTAAAAGTTCTTCGTTTCCAACGGAATAGAGATTATCAATAATATAGGATTGCGTTTCATGATTCCAAGTTGCTTCATACGCAGTACCTTCTTTGATCTTTAAAGGAATTATTTTCCCGTCGTTTGATTTTACGTATCCGTCGGGAATAACCTCGGAAGCAATGCTTTCGTCCGAAGGAAGAAACGCAATATCTTCACTGACTGTACCGAAAACCGTTATTGAAGCGACCGCGAATATAATTGTTATTATAACGATACTTATAAAATTTTTTCGTTTCATATAAATTGTCCCTTTCTTACTCACGCAGAATAAAAACCTATAGCGTTACCATAAGCAAAATCCAACCCCGATGTAAACGGATTATATCCTTGACTTTCGATCAATTCCCATTCTCCCCATTTTGACGCTATGGTAAGCGGGTATCCGTTATTATCCCGTGAAGTCACTTTCGCAAAATGTCCTCCGCTATAATATATAATAAGAACGCACAATTGAGTCGATAATAAACATTTTTGTGCGTTCTGTGTTATTATGCCAAAAACAGCAACAAACGAAGGCAACAAATAAAAAGAAGTGAGCGCGTAGCAGAATGACGCAGAATGAACAAAGGAAACCCGAAGCTGTACGATTGTACTGCGAGAGGGTTCATTTGTTCATAGCACAAAAATACAATAGTTCCTTATAAAGACAAATCTTTACAGTAAGAAGCATCAAATTAAAAAGAACGCACAATTGGGTCGATAATAAACATTTTTGTGCGTTCTGTGTTATTATGCTTAGCGCGATAAATTACTTCTTTTCGTGGTATTCCTTTTCGGTATTAACCTTCCAGACGTTCGATTTATCCTTTTCACCCGAGAGGATATTTTTAACCGCCTCAAAGGAGGTACACATCGAATGGTCGAGGTTATTGTAGCGGTGTTGGCCGTTACGTCCGATACAGTAAAGGTTGTCGATAGCGCTTAAATATTCGACGAGGGTATCCATTTCGGAATAGGTATCAAAATAAGCGGGATACGCCTTTTTTACCTTTTCCTGATGGTAGTCGATAACGATATCGGTCGATTCGATAAGACCCACGTCAACCATTTCCTTTACGGCGATCGCCGCGAATTCGGATTCGGTCATATTCCAATAGTTATCGCCCTCGGTAACGAAATATTCAAGACCTATCCAAACGGTATTCTCTAAATCCTTGACCATATAAGGCGACCAGTTGTTATAAATCTGGAAGCGGCCCATAGTAACGCTTCTGTCGTGGACGTAGACCCAGTTATCGGGGATAATATCCGAAACGGTCTTCTTTTTGGTCTTGTTCTTAAGCGCAAGACGGGGAACGAGAACACCGAGAGTAATATAATCGCGGTAGGGCAAGCCCGCAGCGATAGCACTTTCCTTTTCGGGAACGTCGTTCATACCCGCAACAAGATCCTTGACGGGCATAGAAGAAAAGAGGATATCGGCGTCAACGGTTATTTCCTCACCGTTGGATTCATAAGTTACGCCCGTAATCACGTTTTCCGAGTTTTTATGAATTTTGGTGACCTTACTGTTCATCAAAATCTTTCCGCCGTTCTTTTCGATTTCGGCGGCGGCAACCTCCCAAAGCTGACCGGGACCTAATTTGGGATATTTAAATTCCTCGATAAGCGAGGTTTCGACCTTACGGTTTTTCTTACCGGGGATAAGCTTACCGAAAATATCCTTAATGATAGCGGTTATCGAAAGTCCCTTAACGCGCTGAGCACCCCAAGAAGCGTCGATCTCGCTCGGATGTCTGCCCCAAAGGTTAGCGGTATAGTGCTCGAAGAACATCGAATAAAGCTTTTTACCGAAGCGGTTTATATAAAAATCCTCGAGCGATTTTTCCTCACGCTTAAAGAGCATAGCCTTAATATAGCTAAATCCGACAACGATATCGGTCCAGAGACCCATATTCATAAAGGTCTCCATTTTAAGCTTTATGGGGTAATCGTAAAACTTTTGATCGAAGAAAATTCGCGAAACTCTGCCGCGGTTGAGCATAACCTCATCGACCTTTTCGGGGTCGGGGCCGTTTTCGGCGAGAGTAGGAGTACGCTCGAGTTTTATGTCGTCATAGGAGGGAGAACCCTGCATAGGAAGAAGCTTTTCCCACCATTCGTTCACCTCATCGATCTTCGAAAAGAAACGGTGACCGCCCATATCCATACGGTTGCCCTTATAGTTTACCGTTTTGGAAATGCCGCCGATCTCGTTACTCTCCTCGAGCACGACAACCTCATATTCGTCGGATTTCGTAACAAGCTCGTAGGCGGCAGTAAGTCCCGCGGGACCTGCGCCTATTACAACAACTTTCTTCCCCATTTTATTCCCCTCTGTAAACAAATACTTTTCTTCCGATATAGTTCCATATAAGCGCAACACCTGCGGCAACACAGCTTATAACCATAAACTTAACGGTATCCTCGCGGGTAGCGTCAAGAACGTTACAACCGAGCTGGGTCACGGAAAGGTTTATCAAAAGTCCGACTATGGAAACACAAACGTATATCAAAAATGCCTTCAGACTCTTACCGCGCGTTTTTTGGTCTTCGGTGGTAAACACGAAAAATATCGATATAAGATAATTCACGATTAATCCGACAATAAATCCGAGCGTCGTGGCAATCATCACGTCATATTCAAATCTGAATGAAAACAGCCAAAATTCGCCCATATTGTCAGGGAGAATAACCGAGCGGAAAAGTGTCTTGGTCGCAAGATCGCAAACGAAGGCGATTCCGCCGCATATACAATATCTTATAAGCTCAAGCAAAAGCTGCTTCTTTTTATCATCCATAATAATACCGTCCATATTATATTGTGTTTATGATACACCAAAACCTCAAATTTGTCAATATATGCAATAACTGCCGTTTCGCTCGGAAACGGCACTTCAGAGTGAAGACAAACTCGTCCTTTACGTCCTTGAAAGAAAAAATCAACGAAAAATGCAACACTTCTCAAACGGGAAGTGTTGCTCTATTTATATAAGGAATTTGATTTTTTATTGTATTTTCAAGGACTTCGAAGAAATGCTCGTCTACCTTACCTTTGTAAGTCTACGCTCGCATTTTTTCGAAAATCACTTCGTTTCTCTTCCTCTGCTCAGTTTGCAGACTTTGTCTGCAAACTGAAGTGCCGTTCCTATTAGAAACGGCACTTATTTAATTATTTAATTACTGTTTTTTCTTTTTAAGAATAATAACCACAACCACAACAACTACAGCGATAGCTAAAATACCTACAACTACACCGACAATAACGATAGGAAGTATCGCGATATTCGTTTCGTTGGAATCGGGAGTGCTTGCCGCACCGTTGTTTGCGACAGGCTTGCTGTAATCGATGCCGTTATCGTCATCGTTATCGTCATCGTTATCGTCACCGTCGGATTCTACGGAATTATCCGAGGGCTTATTAACAGACGGCTTTTTCTTATAGGTCTCGAGCGTTATAGTATCGACCGTACCCTTAAGAGTAAGCTTTCCGTCCTCGCCGAGAGTTGCCGTATAAACGGTTTCCTCATCGCCGATATTGAGAGTGATCTCGTTAATATATACCGAATACTCGCCCGTCGCCTCGGTAACTATCTCGGCATCGGTGCCGTTCTCTTCGAAATCAGCAAGGTCGTAGGAAGCAGTTTCTACGACGCCCGACTGGAACTTATATACACTCGCCAAGCTATCGTTCTTCA
This sequence comes from Eubacteriales bacterium, assembly GCA_045646995.1. Taxonomy (GTDB): domain Bacteria; phylum Bacillota; class Clostridia; order Oscillospirales; family CAG-382; genus Coliplasma. The sequence continues at coordinate 9,187 of JAZRLT010000057.1, forward strand.
TAACCCAAGTTCCGTCGATAACCATATCGGGGGTGTTAGCCTCCTCCTCGGTTACAACCTTAGGCTTGTCGCCGGTCATATACTTTGCAACACCGAGCTCGGTGAAGCCCATCCACTCGTAAACGTTGGAATAGTAGGTCCAGTAGTGAGGAGGAGTAGTTTCGGCAACCTGAGCAAACTCAAAGGTCATACGAACGTAGGTGCCCGAAACCTCTTTTCCGAGAGGAACGATCAATTCCTCAACGTTACCCGCGTGGTGGGAGCCGGTATAGTCAATAAAATGAGGACGGTAATAAAAGGTATTTACGTTGTCCCAATCCTTACCGTTATTCGAAACCTCCAAAACCACCCAGTTTCCACCGGGGGTGGCGATCATATGGTTGATTTCTTGGAAAAGCGAAAGATAAAGGGCATCAAAGGTAACCTTTTCTTCATACTTAACGGTAAAATGAACCTGAGGAATAGCGTCGACCGACTGAATAGCCTTTTGGTTTCCCTGACCCTCATAGGTAGGCTTGATATAGTCGTTGCAAACAAGCACAACGCCGTAAGTATCAAAAGCATCAGCGTCGTTCACCGCATCGCCGTCGATAAGGTTTTCGAGAGTGCCGTTCTTTTGGGGCTTAGAGGTAGCGCCCGTAACACCGGTATAGCTAAAGGATATCTCGGAAGCCTCGGGGATCTCGTAAATCGTTTTTCCCGTATCGAAAGAGTTATCGGCAGAAGCCGCAAAGCTCATCATCGATACAAGCAAAAACGCAATAAGCATTACAGAAAAAATACGTTTCATCACAAGTCTCCTTACTTTTATTACATATAGAATAGCACCAACGCTCAATACCCGCAATCGGCAAAAGCCACAATAAAAAAAGCTCCCTTTTGTGCAACTTCACGGCATAAAAAAAGACCGCTTTTAGCGGTCTTTTAAATACTTATTTGGTAGCAGCGCTGGTTTCGGTAGTGCTGGTTTCGGGAGCCTTGGAAGCGTCATCCTTGCTTTCGGGGATAGTACCTACAACGTAAAGGGTAAGAACGAGAACAACGAAAGCGATAGCAACGCCGAGAGTAAGCTTCTGACGGAACTTATCCTTGTTAGCGATCTTGTTCTTGGTGAGGTAGGATTCGGAAGCACCGTTACCTGCGATAGAGTTACCGAGGCCGTGACGCTTGCTCTGCTGCAAGCCGATGATAGCTACGAGTGCGATAGCGAGTACGAGAAGTACGCCGCCGATGATGTATTCAATAAGAGTCATAAATAATATATCCTTTCAAATATCTAAGCCGAAACGCAATCTTTCGGAAACTAAATCGAATTTTACCACATATAAATACCAAATGCAATACTCAACGAGAAAATTAATAATTTGTTCACAATTAAGGAATTTCTCTCGTGTCGCCGAAAGCCGCCTTTTTATCCGACAGAGTCGATTCGGAGGAGTCTTTTTTGTTTTTCTTGGGGTTTTTTGGCTTCTTTTCAGGTTCAGCCGCAGCTTTCTTCACACCCGATGCGCGTGCCTTGCCTACCCCGCGGTTTACCGCCATAACTATAACGACTATGATATAAACGACAATTATAACGCCGATAATGATCAAAAGAGTCATCATAAATTTACCGAAGAGAAAATTCTTTATCTTTCCCATCATAGAAAGCACAGCATCCTCTTCGATACCGTCCTTCACAACCGCATCAACGGTAGCGATTTCGATTCCGTTATAGCTAAAGGTAACCGTTCCTACACGTTGACCGTGGGAAACGGGAGCACTTATCGTATCGCACTCCTTACCGTTAAAGACCTTTTTATAAACGATGCTCTCGTCGTATTTAACGGTCGCAACGATCTTGGTATCGCCGTTTTTAAGAACAAGCTTTTCGACCTTTTCGGCAGGAACAACCATCACGTGATCGGAGGAGCTTCCGTAATCTACTCTCAGCTCGCCGACGATCCTATCCTTATCGGCAACCTCCAAAAGCGCAAACGCCTCGCGAACCCATTTGATGAGCTTATTCATATCGTCGTAAGCGTTATTCTCGCCAAACGACCAAAGGGTCGTTTCGGGATCTATCTTCATTCCGCTCGCGCACATGACTACAAATATATAGGTTCTGCCTTGATCCTGAGTTGCTGTTATAAGGCAGTAATTACCGCTTCGGTCAAGCTGACCCGCAATAAGACCTATCGCGTTATTGTTTATATATCCCGCTACGTTGTAGTCATTTTTGAGAAAGTTCTTGTTACGCACCGTCGTTCTTCCGAAGGAAAACGTCGAAACGTTGGAATAATTGACAAGCTCGTTATATCCGTAAAACGCCTTGGCGATCATCGTGACCTCTCGAGGCGTTGTATATTGCTCGGAAGAATTCACACCCGTCGCATTAACGAACTTTGTTTTAGTCAGTCCGAGCGAGGAGACCTTTTTATTCATTCGGTCAATAAAATAGTCGACATCGCCGCCGAGATAGCTTTCTCCGAAATGGTACGCGAGAACGCTCGCCGCGTCGTAGGCGTTATTTACAAGCATCGCCTGAAGAAGCGAAGAGACGGTATAGGAGTTATTAACCGAAAGCGCCATGACAGGAACACGCGGATCGTAGATATTACCGCTGTTGTCTAACGCCTTTTGCGTAACGACCGCGTTCGTATTCGAAGCAGAAAGACCGTTTTCGGAAAGAATATCCATTACGACCATAGCCGTAACGAGCTTTGTCGCAACGGTAGGTGCAACAGGCTCATCAAGACGGTTAGACCAAAGTATCTGGTCGTCATCGATGCTGTAAGCGACGGCGGCATTACCTGAGGTCAAGCCGGG
>JAZRLT010000058.1:0-8253 GCA_045646995.1 Eubacteriales bacterium
AGGTCGGCGATCGGGTCGCCCGTCGATTGGATCGTGTTTGCCGACCAAGGCACGCCGGCGGCTGAAACGGGATAGAGCCCGAGAGTATGATCGACGTAATACGCCTCGAAACCGCCTTTTTTGATCTCGTCAAGCGTCAAGTTTCTCGTCAACTGGTGGACGATCGCGCAGATCATCTCCATGTGTGCGAGTTCTTCCGTGCCGATATCAGTTAGGATACCGATCGGTTCGTTATAGGGCATCGAATATCTTTGGGAAAGATAGCGCATCGCCGCGCCGAGCTCGCCGTCGGGACCGCCGAACTGGGAAATTATCATTTTCGCCAAAGCGGCGTTGGGGTTTTTGATATTAACAGGGTATTGCAGCTTTTTATCATAAGTCCACATCGGTCAATTCTCCTTTCCTACCTCATAATTTTGCCAAGGCCAGCGTCCCGCAACCCAACTCCAACCTGCGTTTTGGTTGGCGTTTTGCGAGTTTGCGGTCAGCGGACCGTACATTCCCTCGTAACGCTCAACCGCTTCGTTCAACGCCTTAACCGCTTCTCGGTGCTTTTCCAAAGCGCGGCGGTTATTCGGGTGGCAATCGAGATAGAGTACGCATTCGTGGGCAACAAAGGCTTGTTGCTGTATTCTTCTCATAAGCGCTTCACGGGTGTTGTTCATCTGCCTCTACCCCGCTTTCCGCCGTAAAACGGCAAATCGAGCGCTTCAAAAAGCGTTCCGCGGCTAAGCGCCTTTTCGTCGTCATAAATTTTCTCGAAGCGTTGATAGGGAACGTACATCATCGCAAGCGAGACATGATCGGGAAAAGTGCTTTGTTCGGGCATATCGGGCATTTCGGGCGGTTGTTCAAGACAAAACAGCCCTAATTCTTTCGGTAACATTAAAAATTCACCTTTCTTTTGCATTTTTCGTCAAGGAGCGCGAAGCACCCCTTAATCGAAGTATATGCAGGGAAAGAAAATGGTGTAACGCCGATCGCCTCCTATTTCGTGCCAAAAAGCCCGAGGTTGATAAATAAAATTGCAAAAAGGTATTGATTTTTATATTTTTATATGATAGAATAGCCGAGCGGTCGAAAACCGCAGAGAATAAAATATGTGGGTGTAGCTCAGTTGGTTAGAGCACTTGCTTGACATGCAAGGGGTCGTTGGTTCAAGTCCATTCATCCACACCATAGGCTAACGCCTCAACCGAAAACAAGTTTTGTTTTCGGTTGTTTTTTTGATGCCCGTTCGCTCGCGCAGAATTCGTGCGCGCCGCTTTGCGCCTTGTCCGAATCTTCGGGCATCCAAGGAGTAAAAATCCACGCGCATGTCGCGGATTTTTACAGGATTTTTATTGTATTTGACAATCAAGCCAACAACTTGACAAATTTTTCCGTTTGTGATACAATCACGCCAACAAAAACGCTGTATGTGCGGCAAGTTATGTCTTTTCGGCAGAAGGAGAAATGTATTTATGCGCGACGACGAAAAAAAGATTTTTTCGGATGAAACAATTTGCGAAAAGATAAAATCGGATATAGAGTACTGCTTTTTGAGTTGCCTTTTCGCAACATTGGGCATCGGAGCGGTGTTCGGGTTTGTATTTTGGATAATATATATGAGTTCTTCGCATTTTGCTTTTAAATGGTTGTTCGCTTCGGTTTGTGCTGTGGTTCTTGTGTGCTACTATGTAAAGAAAACAAAAAAAGCAATGCATTTGCGCAACATTATAAAAAACAAGACGTTCACCGTTCATGAGGATGTTCTAGAGAGAATCGGTGAAAACGAATACGACGCCCCATACGGATCCTCTGCTAATCGATACGTCAATGCGTTTTATTTTCGCCGATTCGGCAGATTGGTGCCACCTATTCCTATGGATACCTATTCGCTGGTCGGGGACAAATTCTATATCGTTTCGTTTGACTGCGACAGCGAAAAACCGTTTTTGATCTTCCCTGCAAAAATATACGACTATAAACAATAACATTATTCGAACATTATTCAACGCATTCGATTATCAGTCGCAACATCATCACTCAAGAAGAATTTGATGCAAAGAAAAAGCAGATTTTAGGATTATAAAATCATAAAAGAACGGGGCGCGTTCCCGTTCTTTTTCTTTCCCTCTTGGTTATGACAACAGGCTATACCCCAATGACACAGTTCGACTCAACAAAAAGTCAACACGGAAAACAAAACGGCACACCCGAGAGTGTGCCGTTTTTATTATTCGTTATTTTATTTACGAATTACTGAGCGAAGTAAGCGCCCTTGATTGCAACGTAGTCGAAGAGGTTGATTCTGCCGTCGCCGTTTACGTCGTACTTGCTGTCGGTAGCGCCTTCGATTACTGCCTTCTTAACTGCAGCATAGTCAAATACGTTGAACTTACCGTCGCCGTTTACGTCATAGTCGTTTTCGGGAACGTAAGGCTTGGTCGCAATAACAGCACCGCAAACAGAGCAGGTCTGCTGCTGAGACTTGTTGGGAAGGGTTTCCCATTCGCCTTCGGTATGGCCGTGAGCATCAACGTAATCGTCAACGTAGCTGTCGCCGCAAACAGAGCAGGTATAGGTGGTGTAGCCCTTATCCTCACAGGTAGGATCGGTTACTACGCCTACGTGCTTGTGACCGAGAGCGTCAACGTAATCGTCAACGTAGCTGTGTCCACAGTCCTTACAGGTGTAAGTGGTGTAGCCCTTATCTTCGCAGGTAGGAGCGGTTACAACAGTCTTATAATCGTGATCAAGCTTAGCCTTAACGGTTGCGCCACAGTCAACGCAGGTCTGAGCCTTAGTACAGGTAGCAGCTTCACCGGGGTTATGAGCAGTGCTGTCAACAGCGGTTTCGTCACCAACGTAGCTATCGCCACAGAGAGCGCAGGTGTAGGTGGTGTAGCCGCCCTTAGTGCAGGTAGGCTTGGTTACAACACCCTTATAGTCGTGCTCGCAAGGAACGTAGAGGTCGGGGTCGGTAGCGTTAGCATCAATGAACTTGATGTAAGCCGCACAGCTTTGGGTCTTGTTGGTAATATCGATACCGTAGCAAAGCATCTTCTGACCGGGCTTAACCGAAGAAAGTCTTGTAGTGTTTATGCCCGAGCCGGGGATACGGGAGTCTTCAGCGTGACAAGCGATATAGAGCTGGTTGCTGGTAAGAGAAACGGAGGGAACGGTTCCTGCGCCGCTACCCTGAGCTACGCTCTTAACAACGTATGCGCCAACGGAAGCATTCCATTCCAACAATACGTTAACGGTGTAACGGTGGTTAGCCTTGTCCTCGGTAATGGTACCGAAGTCGGGAGTATAAACGATACAGTCGCCGCCGTATACGTATTCATTGAACTTAGTAACGAAGATATAGTCGGTAACGGGAGCAGAATATGCGCCTGCGTCAGCCTTATAGCCGACTTCAACTTCGTCCATCCAAACGTGTCCGCCCCAAGTGTTGGTAACCTTGATCTTAACGTAGCGAGCGGTAATATCCGTATCGGAGGAAAGGGTCATAGTATAGGTAGACCAGGTTTCGTCATTCTTGCCGGTACCGGTCTTCTGAACAGCCTCGGTATCAGAACCAACGGTGGTGTAAGTACCGGACTTGGAGTTGGAATAAGAAACGTCAACCTTCCAGTTGTTTTCGAAGACGCCTATACCCCAAGCACCGCCTGCGAGATAAGCGGTAAAGGTATTAAAGGTCTTAGCGGAGCCGAGGTCGATAACGACTTCTGCATTTCCGGTAAAGCCCGAGTATGCCGAGCCGCTTCCCGCGTCAACAGCGCCCTTATTACCGTCGGTGAGCTTGGTTCCGTTATCCTTATATACGTCGGTACGGGTATTGGTTACGGAATAGCTTGCGCCTACGGAAACAGAGGAGGAACCGGTCTTCTTATCGAGAGCCGCATTGATCTTGCTAGCGAGTCCGGCAATATCAGCGGAGGTGTTACCCTTATAGTAAGCCGCCGCGCCCTGATCGTAATAGGTACGGAGCTCATTAAGAACGTGGGGGTTGTAATCGCCTACGGAAATCGAATCGGCACGGGTAAGAGCACGGCCGAGAGAAGCCATGGGAGAGAGGTCCATAAGATATCTCTTAACGTCGCCGGATACGGGATAGGTTTCAGCGAGGCAAGCTTCAGCTTCAGCGATAATAGCGGAAACCTCAGCGGTGGGGTTATTAGCCTTAGCGTTAGCGATATAGGTACGGAGCTGAGCGTTGAGAGAGGTATCTACAAGGCTCGACTTCTTAACGATAAGGATACAGTCGGATACAGAACGGGAGTGAGACTGAACGTAGCCCGCAGAGCCCGAACCGGTATTGGAAACGTACATAGCGCTCGATCCGCCGCCGTCCATACGGATAACGTCGGTACAGCCGAGCTTGATCATTGCGGCAGCAACTTCTTTAAGAGTAATAGATCTGCCGGACTGACCGGTAGAGCCGCCTTCAGAGGTAAAGAATACGTATTCGCCGTTAGCCTTTCTACCGAAAGCAGTCCAACGAGCGAGAGTATTAACGGAGTGAGTACCGACAGAGGAGTTGATGTTGGTCTGGTCAACGCCGTTCTTAACGAGCCAGCCTACGTTGGTGATAACGCTGTTAGCGTTTTCCATGATTTCACGCGAAGCCTCAACGGTTTCGGTGGTGGTGATGCTTACAGAGTCGCCAACCTTGAGTCCGTTAGCGTAAGCCGCATAGGAAGAGCCGTTCTTAACGGAAAGAACGAATCTGTTGGAAAGCTGGCCGGAGGTACCGAAGGAAGAACCTGCGGTATTCTGCTTGATTTCAACAACTCTGCCGAAGAGGGTCTTACCGACAGCCAATTCGGAGTTATCGATCTTTTCGCAGATGATGTCAAGACCCTGGCTCGAGCTGTCAGCAGCGGAGCCGCAGGAGGTATCGTAATAGAAGAATCTGTCGTTACCCCAGTCGCCGCACATATCCTGACGCTTGTTGAGATATGCAAGACCGTTAGGAACCTCGGTACCGTTTATACGGAGAGTGAACGCGAGGCAGGAGTTAACGATATTCATATTACCGTCAGAGTCGAATGCAACGAAGGAATCGGCATAGTCTACGTGAGCACAAGAAACCTTACCGTCAACGATAAGGTTACCGCAAAGGGTACCGTCAGCAGTAGAGAAGAAGGAGCCGTTGATAACGCCGGCAACCTCGTAGCCATACTTGTTGATAGCTTCGCTATACTGCTTATCGAGGGTAGAAGCCCAACCTGCGCTCTTAACGAACGCCATGGGTATATAGCCGTTAGCAGGATTAAAAGTAAGGACGGTCGTAGCCTCGGTGTGGCCGCTGTTTCCGCCGTAGGTGTTGTACTTAGAGTACTTAACGGCGCCGTCGCTCGTAACGTTATGACCGGTGACGTAAGACATGGAAACCGACGCGGTAGCGGCGGAAGCCATAACTGCACAAGTCGAAACGAGCATTACAGCAACTAACGCAAAAGCAACGATTCTTTTGGTGAGTTTCATTGGTTTTATCTCCTTAAAATTATATTTCATCCTATTATACAAAACCGAATATCATTTGTCAATGAGTTTGAGCGTTTTTGGGCATTATTACCATATACGGCAGGTCATTTTTGCCAAATCGGATAAACCCCGAGTTTTTTAAGTATTTCGGCGATTTCGGAAACGGGTAACCCGACGACGTTAAAGAAGTCGCCGTTCATCGATTCTATAAAAAGACTTCCCTTTTCCTGTATTGCGTAACTGCCCGCCTTGTCCATAGGCTCAAGCGTATCGATATACGCGTAGATTTCCTTATCGGAAAGCTTACGGAAGACGACCTCGGTAGAGCAATAAGAGCTCGTTTCGAACTCTTCGCTTATAACCGCATAGCCCGTTATAACGTAATGCTTACGACCCGAGAGGGATTTAAGCATATTGAACGCGTCTTCCCTATCCTTCGGCTTGCCCAAAATTTCCCCGTCTATCGTAACGACGGTGTCCGCGCCGACGACGGCGGTTCCTTCGGGATGATTCAAAAAAACGTCCTTTGCCTTTAAAAGCGCGTTCACCCGCGCCGCTTCCTCGGGAGGCAGACCCTCGGAGATTTCTTCGGCTTTGGAGGGTATTATATCGAATTCAAAGCCCGCCACCGAAAGAATTTCGCTTCTTCTCGGAGAAGCCGACGCCAAAACAAGTTTTTTTGCCATAATTAAAGTCCTAATTTTCAAAATTTTCTTGATTATTCTTCTTTACCATATTATAATAGCAATATCTTAAAATGTAAATAGCGTAGGACTGAAGATTATGAAAATCAACACCGAAAACTCTAAGAGAATAGTAGTAAAGGTCGGTACCTCGACCCTTACCCATAATTCGGGATATATCAACATACGCAAGATAGAGCGTCTCGTTTCCTGTCTTGCCGACCTTCACAACAGCGGAAAGGACATAATCCTCGTTTCGTCGGGTGCGGTAAGCTGCGGCCTTGCGAATATCGGGTTCGACCGCGCAACGCTCACCACCGAGCAAAAGCAGGCTGCCGCGGCGGTAGGTCAATGCCAGCTTATCGATATGTACGCCCGCCGATTCGCCGATCTCGGCGCAACGATTGCCCAGATCCTTATTACCCGCGGCGTTATTAAGGATCCCGTACGCCGCAACCACGCGAGCAACACCCTCTCGCTCCTTCTCGCTCAAAGAGTAATTCCCATCGTTAACGAAAACGACACCATTTCCGACGAGCAGATCTGTATCGGCAGTAACGACACTCTCGCGGCTGCCGTTGCCGAGCTTTGCGATGCCGATCTTCTTATAAATATGTCCGACGTCGACGGTCTTTACGATTCCGACCCGAGAAGCAACCCCAACGCGAAGTTTATCGAATACGTTGACGACGTTTCGGACGACGTATTCTCGTTCGGCGCGGGCGCAGGTACTGCAAGAGGCACGGGCGGTATGGCTACGAAGCTCGAAAGCGCTCAATACTGTACCGAGCGCGGTATTCCTATGATAATCGTCAACGGCGCCGACCCCGAGATACTTTACGATATCTTCGACGGCGAATTTGTCGGCACCTATTTTGCGGCAAAGGAGAAATAATATGCTTAACGAGTTATGCAAAAGGGCGCGTAACGCCTCGGTTACGTTAGGTATTGCCGACACGGAATTAAGAAACAAAGCGCTCAAGGCTATGGCGGACGCTCTCGTTTCCCGTTCCGACGAAATCATAAAAGCGAACGGACTCGATCTCGAAAACGCCAAAAATAACGGCATCGGCACGGCTATGCTCGACCGATTGACTCTTACCGACGCGCGAATCAAGGCCATTTCGGCTTCGGTCGAAAAGGTAATCGCACTTCCCGACCCTCTCGCAAACGGCGAGGAATGGACCCGTCCGAACGGACTCAATATTACGAAAAAACGCGTTCCCTTCGGCGTTATCGCGATAATTTACGAGGCGCGTCCCAACGTGACGGCGGACGCGGCGGCTTTATGCGTAAAATCGGGCAACGCGGTCATTCTCCGCGGCGGCAAAGAGGCTATAAATTCAAATATCGCTATCGCGAACGTCCTTTCGGACGCCATACGCTCGGTCGGTCTTCCCGAGGGATGTATCAACATCGTTTCGGACACCTCGCGCGAGACTGCGAACGCTTTGATGAAGATGAAGGGCGGTATCGACCTTCTTATCCCCCGAGGCGGTAAATCGCTAATACGCTCGGTCGTTGACAACGCGACCGTTCCCGTTATCGAGACCGGCGCGGGTAATTGCCATATTTATTTCGACGAAAGCGCCGATTTCAAGACGGCTATCGACGTTATCGACAACGCCAAGCGCTCCCGTCCCTCGGTTTGTAACGCGGCGGAGGGTCTCTTGGTTCACGAATCCATCGCGAAGGATATTCTCCCTCTCGTTAAGGAACGACTTGACAACGTCGAGCTTCGCGGATGCGAAAAGACGCTCTCGATACTTCCCGATATCTCCCCCGCAACCGACGAGGATTTTTATACCGAATACAACGACTATATCCTTTCGGTAAAGGTCGTTTCCGACGTACGTGACGCGGTAAGCCATATTAATCTCCACGGCACGGGACACAGCGAGGCTATTATTACCCAAAACGAAGAAAACGCGCTTTATTTCTGTAATACCGTCGATGCGGCGGCGGTCTACGTTAACGCAAGTACCCGCTTTACCGACGGCGAGGAGTTCGGATTCGGCGCCGAGATCGGTATCTCGACCCAGAAGATGCACGCACGCGGACCGATGGGCTTGACCGAAATGACGACCTATAA
>JAZRLT010000059.1:0-11731 GCA_045646995.1 Eubacteriales bacterium
ACTCGATATCGGCTATCTCTCCGCTTTCGGTTAAGAAAACCGAGAAATAACGCTCGACCTTGATTTGAAACTCCTCTTTCGTATCAGACGCGCTCTTCCTCCTCTTTCGGTTAACGGTAGGGGAAGAGTCAAGCTCGTCTCGGTCCTTGTTTTTTTCTTCCACCGTCTCTTTTCCTGACCTCCTTTGTTTCGTTTTGTCGTGTTGCGCAATCGACGCTATAATTCTAACCCCGAAATAATCAAAAGTCATCTCGAATAAATCTAACCGAAGTCTACGCATTGTCTCACGAAAGTCTATATGGCGCTAGGCACAATAACACAGAACGCACAAAAAGGATTTTATCCCGATTGTGCGTTCTTTTTAATCTATTACTTCGTGCTCCAAGGGTTTGGATTATAAGGAATTATTGTATTTTTTGTGCTATGAAAAATCCCCACCTCTCGACGTACCTTTGTACGCCTTCGGGTGTTGATTTTCCATTCTGTATCATTCTGCTACGCGCTTTCTCACGTTAGGCACAATAACACAGAACGCACAAAAAGGATTTTATCCCGATTGTGCGTTCTTTTTAAACTATTACTTCGTGCTCCAAGGGTTTGGATTATAAGGAATTATTGTATTTTTTGTGCTATGAAAAATCCCCACCTCTCGACGTAGTGCGGGGTCCCCGAAAATCAAAGATTTTTGGGGTGAACAGCGACGGTCCGTTAACGCGACATTTTGTTATTTGCGACAATTAAAACCGATAACATTTGAAATTGTCGCGTTATCGATTTGAGATTATCTTTTCCATAATCGTTGTGTGCGGACAGTCGAGGACGCCTGTCCCTACAATAATTTTTACACGACGAAATTTAATACACGTTATAAAACGTAACAATTAATACGAATGAAAAAACCACGCGGAGAAAGGGTAACGATTTCTATAAACCCCTCACCGCGGAATTACGTGGGATAAAAAAGGCTCCCTTGTGTAAAGGGAGCCGGCTTGCGTAGCAAGACTGAGGGATTGTAGGATACGCAGTATCCGTAGAGCTATCAATTAAAAAGAAGATAACACCCACGCGGAGAGAAGGTTACAATCCCTACCACCCCTCACCGCGGGAATAAAAAAAGAAAAAGCAGACGTTTCCGTCTGCTTCCTTGAAAGTTATTTAATTCTAACGTATCCCGTTTCCTCGATAAGCGTCTGACCCTCCTCGGAGAGGAGCCAATCGATCAAAACGGGGATGTTCTCGTTTTCGTTGTCCGCGCGGTATATGGCGTAAAACTGCGCTACGATAGGGTAGGAACGGTTTCTGATGTTTTCGGCGGTCGGTTGAACTCCGTTAAGCGATAGCATCTTTACCGAGTCGTTCTCGACGATTCCGTCCATATAATAACGGAAGGAAAATCCGATAGACGCGCCCGTCAATGCTAACGGCGATTTCCGCCCTATCTCATAATCACCCATAAAGGATTCAAAAGCCGTCTGGCTTCCGCTTCCCTCAAGCCTTGTTACGGGGTTGATAATACGGTTTGCACCGCCAACCTCGTTCCAATTAGTGTATTCACAGGCGTATATCTTTCTTATCTGCTCGGTGGTAAGGTTATCGACGGGGTTCTTTTCGTTAACGAAGAATACAAATCCCTCTAAACCGATAGGAACGTATACTAACTCAACGCCCTTTTCCTCGGCGTATTGCTTTTGGGCTTCGGAGGGTGCGGCGCAAAATAGAATGTCCGTCGTTCCGTCCACTATCGCCTGATATCCTCTAACCGTGTTTTTATATTGCATAACGCTGTCCGAAGCGAAGTTCTCGCCGTAAAAATTGTCGTCCGAGAACACACCGCCCTCGTAGGTAACGCAACCTTTAGGGTATACGTTGTCTATCACCGCGGCATAAACGGGAACCAACGCCGCCGCGCCGTCCAATACGGGAAGATCGTCGGTAAGCTTTAACGACGAGTCGATTTTCGGAAGGTCGGAGCCTTCTTCGTGGGGAAGATAGCTTCTTACGTCTATCATCTGAGCCTGCGTCGCGCCGCTGAAGTTGTTCGAAAGCCTTTGGGTCAGTATCATATACATACTCGCGTTGAACGCACCGAAGATAGCGATAATAAGCACAAATATCAAAATCTGTGTTCTGAGCTTCATTTATCCCCAAAGCTCCTTTCCTATAAAATAGATTATGGAGCAATGCTCGTAGGCGTATATAATATAAATCAAATGCGCGATAGTGAGCGAGATGCATAAACCCAAAATCGAAAAAAGTAATATCGTAAAGGTACGGTCCTTCATATCAAATTACCTCACATATACGCGATAGCCGAGAAGAGAAGAAGGACAAATCCGATAATTACCGCGATTAAGGTAATAAAGATTGCCGCCGACGCGATCAATAGAATAAGTCGGGTTTTGATTTGCTTGTCGGTGTATGTGTTGGGAACCCTTTTGTTTTTGACCTTCGCTAAAATGAAACGAATTATGCTGACAACCAGAAAAGCTTGTGCGGCGAGCGGTAATCCGAATAAAAGTATATAAACCAACCACGATAAGGAAGCGATTGTAAAAATAACGGAGGATACAATTAATAAAACCATTCGTACCGTGATTTGCTTTTCGGTGTAGGTGTTGGGAACTGCGCGGTTTTTCTTTTCGGCGGAGATGTAACGGTAAAGGCTCACACCGAAAAACGCCCCGCAAGCAATGGGCACCACTATTTGAAATGCATATAATAATATTTGTAATAACGTTTCTAACATAATTTTCCTCCTGCCTTGAATTTCGCCTTCATTATAATCCTCTCGTCAAAATTAGTCAAGACGTAAAAGGTGAATTCGATGCACTAAGAGATAAATCAAAAAGAACGCACAATCGGGACAAAAATCCTTTTTGTGCGTTCTGTGTTATTATGCCAGGGCGAAGCAGAGTGGATGCAGAATGGAAAATGAACACCCGAAGGCGTACAAATGTACGTCGAGAGGTGGGGATTTTTCATAGCAAAAAGAGATAAAAAACGAGAAAACGGAGTCGCAACTCCGTTTTCTTTCCTTGAAAACTCTTAATGATTATTGGTCTTTTTTGCGTTCTGCGCCGCTATGCCAAGCCCTATATTAAAATTTCTGAAATTATCTCGTTTGACACCCGGAATCCCTTACTGTTTAACGCGAGAACACCGTTTTCGAATTTACCGAATCCGAGCTTTGCTATCCGTTCGGCAACAGTATATTTATCTTCGGGAATACTCGCGCCTTTGTCGGTACGAAGCCCGAGCATAATACGCTCTTCCTCGGCTTCGACGTCCGAAATAGGCTCGGAATCCTCGTAATCGGTAGGGGATAATAGGGAATATTTACTCTTTTCGATATATTCACTTACGTCCGCGACCGCCGAAAAGCGTCGTCCGTTATAAAACGAATGAGCCGCCGCGCCGAAACCGAAGTATTCTCCGCGATTCCAATAGGTCATATTGTGGTGCGACCTCTTGCCGTTTTTCGAAAACGAGGATATTTCGTAATGAGTAAATCCGTTCGCGGTAAGTATATCTACCAACGCCTCGTACTGCCTCTCCTCGCCCTCCTCGTCGGGTAATATGAGCGAATTTCGTCTTTCAAATATCGGCGTACCCTCCTCGACTTGAAGCGAATAAGCCGAAATATGATCAACATTGGTTGACATAATATCGTAAACCGATTTTTCAAAGGCTTCAAAGCTTTGGTAGGGAAGCGCGAATATCAAGTCGGCGCTTATATTGTCAAAGCCCGCGCGACGCGCGTTTTCGATACATTCCTTCGCCTGAGCGAAGCTGTGTATTCGTCCTATCGAAGCTAAAACCTCGTCGTCGGAGGACTGAACACCGACCGATAACCGATTGACGCCCGCTTTCTTCAAAGCCTTTAGATCTTCAAAATCTACCGTTCCGGGGTTAATTTCAACCGTTATTTCGCAATCATCAGCGAGAGTAAACCGCGTTATTATCAGCGAAATAAGTTTACATAATCTGTCTGTTCCCAACATCGGCGGAGTACCGCCGCCAAAGTAAACGGTCGAAAGCGTCCTATCGGTAGGGAAGTGGGATATCTGACGGTAAAGTGATTCGAAATAGGCTTGCTTTACCTCGTCGGATTGGTTGGGGAGCGAGTAAAAGGCGCAATAATCACACTTTTTAACGCAAAAGGGAATATGGATATAGAACGAAATATTATTCGTCATCATATTTAAGAACCGCCATAAACGCTTCCTGCGGTACTTCGACCGTACCGAGCGTTCTCATACGCTTCTTACCTTCCTTCTGCTTTTCCAAAAGCTTCTTTTTGCGCGTAATATCACCGCCGTAGCACTTCGCCAAAACGTCTTTTCTCATCGCCTTTACGGTCTCGCGCGCGATTATCTTTCCGCCGATAGCCGCCTGAACGGGAATCTCAAAAAGCTGTCTCGGAATGTTGTCCTTAAGCTTTTCGCAAATCCTTCTCGCTCTCGCGTAGGCGCGGTCGGAATGGATAATAAAGGAAAGCGCGTCGACGATATCGCCGTTTAAAAGTATATCGAGCTTGGACAATTTTGAAGGTCTGTAATCCTTGAATTCATAGTCGAGCGAGGCATAACCCTTGCTTCGCGACTTCAAGGAATCGAAAAAGTCGTAAACTATCTCGTTAAGAGGTAGTAAATAATGCAATTCCGCGCGGGTGGTGTCGATATATTTCATATCGAGGTATTCGCCGCGTCGGTCGTTACAAAGCTGCATTATCGTACCGACGTATTCGGTGGGGGTGATTATCGACGCCTGAACGAAGGGCTCGCAAGCCGTTTCGATAGTTGCAGGGTCGGGGTAATTGGTCGGGTTGTCGATATATACGGTCTCGCCGTTGGTCTTGTGGATCTCGTAAATAACGCTCGGAGCGGTGGTGATAAGGTCTAATTGGAATTCGCGTTCGAGACGCTCCTCGATTATTTCCATGTGGAGAAGGCCTAAGAATCCGCAACGGAATCCGAATCCCAAAGCGACCGAGGTCTCAAGCTCATAGGAGAAGGAAGCGTCGTTAAGACGGAGCTTGTCAAGCGCGTCCTTCAAATCGCCGTACTTCGAGCCGTCGGCGGGGTAGATACCCGCGTAAACCATCGGTTGTGCCTTCTTAAAGCCGGGGAGCGGCTTTTCGCAGGGGTTGTCAACAAGCGTTACGGTGTCACCAACGTCGGTGTCGGCGATGTTCTTGATGCTCGCGGTGAAATAACCTACCTCACCCGCCTCAAGACAATCCTTCTTGTCGAGGTTAAAGGTAGAAAGCGTACCGAGCTCGACTATTTCGAACTCTGCGCCCGTGTGCATCATTCTGACTTTGTCGCCGACTCTCATACGTCCGTTCTTGACGCGGATATAAACGATAACGCCCTTGTAGGAGTCGTAATAGCTGTCGAAAACGAGCGCCTCTAAGGGCTTTTCTCTGTCGCCCTTTGGAGCGGGAACGTATTTGACTACCTGCTCGAGCACGTCCTTGATACCGATACCCATCTTCGCGCTTATGCAAGGCGCCTCGTCGGCGGGGATACCGATAATGTCCTCGATCTCGTGCTTGACTCTTTCGGGGTCGGCGCTCGGGAGGTCGATTTTGTTGATAACGGGAAGGATTTCCAAATCGTGGTCAACGGCAAGATAAGCGTTAGCAAGGGTTTGAGCCTGGATACCTTGGGTAGAGTCTACGATAAGAATAGCGCCCTCGCACGCCGCGAGCGAACGCGAAACCTCGTAACCGAAGTCAACGTGACCGGGGGTGTCGATAAGATTTAGCGCGTAGGTCTCGCCGTCGTCCGCCTTGTAGTCAAAGCGTACGGCGCGTGCCTTGATGGTGATACCGCGCTCACGCTCAAGCTCCATACTGTCGAGCATCTGCTCGTCAAGCTCACGCTTTTCAACGGCGCCCGTGTATTCGAGTAATCTGTCGGCAAGCGTGCTCTTGCCGTGGTCTATATGTGCTATAATCGAAAAGTTTCTGATTTTGGATATTTCGGTCATTTGCTTTTATCCTTGTTTGTGATTATTCAAGAAATGCTCGCTTCTTTACGGAAACGAGCATTTTCTCATATTTGATTATTTGGATTCCTTCTTGGTCTTGATAACCTTGTTGAGCGCGTTCCAGATCATACCGGACATAAATACCGAGGAGAACAAGCCCGCAACGATACCGATGATAAGGGGAAGCGCGAAATCACGGATGGAGTCAACACCGAAAATGTAGATCATACCGATGGTGAGAAGGGTAGTGATGGTGGTGTTGATGCTTCGGCCGAGAGTTTCGTGAACGCTCTTGTTAACCACTTCGCAGAAGCAGGATTCTCCGTCCTTCTGACGGTTTTCACGAATTCTGTCGAATACGATAATAGTAGCGTTGATAGAGTAACCGAGAATCGTAAGGAAAGCCGCGATAATGGTCTGGTCTATCGGAATCTGGAAGAGCGAGTAAATGGTAAGCATAACGAAGAGGTCGTGTGCGAGACAGCAAACAGCCGCGATACCGGAGTTAAGCTCGAATCTTATCCAGATGTAGATAAGCATAAGAACTACTGCGATAGAAACCGCAAGGATAGCCTTCTTGGTGAGCGAAGCACCGATGGTAGGCGAGATAACAGCGATTTCGGTGTTGTTTACGTTGGTGTCGGGGTAAGCCTTAACGAGCTCTCTCTTGAGAATCGTCTGCTGTTCGGTGTTCAAGGGCTCGGTACCGGTACGGATAATAACGGTAGTAGCCTTGGAAGCCGACTGAGTGGTAGAAGAAACGTACTTCTGACCGATGTGTTCTTCGATAATCTTGTTAACGTTGTCGCAAACCTCTTTGGTAGCTTCGGTGCCGAGGTCGATGGTCATTTCGGTACCGCCCGAGAAGTCGATATCAATGTTGAAGCCTCTGATGAAGAAGGAAGCGATACCTACTACGAGGACTACTGCGATAATAGCAAGAGTAACTGCTTTATTTTTAATGAAGTGGAACTTGCTCATTATTTAGCCCTCCTTCCCAAAGGTCTGTAAAGCGAAGGTTTGTTAACGCCCATTTCGAGGCTGATGTTAAGCAATACGCGGGTAACTACCAAAGCGGTAAAGAGGGAGATAACGACACCGATAAATAAGGTGGTCGCAAAGCCCTTGATGGTACCCGAACCGAGGAAGTAAAGAACCGCACAAGCGATAATGGTAGTTACGTTGGAGTCGAGAATTGCGGTGAACGCTCTCTTGAAGCCGCCCTTAACAGCAGCCTTGGAGGTCTTGCCGAGGTCGATCTCTTCCTTGATTCTTTCGAAGATAACTACGTTAGCGTCAACCGCCATACCTACCGAAAGAACGATACCTGCGATACCTGCGAGAGTGAGGTTAGCCTGGGTAAGAACAAGAACCAAGCCGAAGATACCTACGTACGCGAAGAGCGAAAGGGTAGCCAAGAAGCCGGGGTACTTGTAGTAGATGCACATAAAGATCATAACGAGCAAGATACCGATAGCGCCTGCGATAACAGCGCTGGAGAGAGAGTTTTCACCGAGGGTAGCACCAACGGTTCTCTGCTCAACTGCGGTAAGCTCATACTTGAATGCACCTGCGTTGATGTTGTTAGCGAGCATCTGAGCGTCCTCGAGGGTCTCGAAGCTGCCGGAAATCATCGCGTTGCCGCCGGTGATAACCTCGTTAACGGTGGGAGCGCTCAAGAGCTGGTTATCCATATAAATGTAAATGCACTTGTCCTTGGTGTTGGCGAGAGCTGCCTTGGTAGCCGCTTCAAACTTCTTTGCGCCTTCGCTCGTCATCTTGAGCGAAACACCGATTTCGGTAACACCCTTTTCGTCGAAGTAGGTGCCGTAAGCGTTGTCAACGTCGGAGCCGGTAAGAACTACCTTGCCGTTAGCGTCCTTGAATTCGAGCTTTGCGGTCTTCATGAAGTTTTCGATAGCTTCCTGAGGATCGTCAACGTCGGGAATTTCAATGGTGATCATATCGTCGCCTACGCGATAGCAAAGAGCTTCGGTAAGACCCTGACCGTCGAGACGGTCTCTCATAATGGTGTAAACCGATTCCATACCCGTGTCGAGCGTGTCGCCGCTGTCGTCGGTTTTGGCTTGGAATGTAACTACCGAACCGCCGGCAAGATCAAGACCGAGACGGACGGCGTCATCCTCAAATATTCCTTTTAACTGCGTGTCATCGTTAATGTAGAGACCGCAAACCGTAATCGAGCAAACGAGCACGATCGCGATAAGAACTACTACAAATTTCGATATACTTGCAGCGCGTGATAATTTCATCTGCAAAATACCTCCGGTAAAAAATCGTTAGTTTTCTAACATTTCAATTATACATATATATCGATGATAAGTCAAGCATTATTTTGTATAAATAGCTTAAACGGCGTCAATAAATCATCTTTATCGCCTTGGGACAAATTTTTATGTCGATCTCGCTGTGCAAGCCGCCGTTTTCTCCGTCGAGAGTCCATCTTTGGGGCGATTCGGTGCGGATTTTCAATTCCTTCGCCTGACGTCTTACGAACCTTTCCGTCGAAAGATTCGAATTTATAAGGTCGTTCGTAAGAGTGGTTCCGTCGATAATGGAATTGGGATACTTTACGAGTATTATTTCGAACAATCCGTCGTCAAACTGTACGTTGTCATGCTCGAGATGAAGCATACCGCCTATGTGTAAGGTGTTCGAGACCGAAATAAAGATAAGGTCCTCGCTTATCGTTTCGCCGTCTATCTCCAAGCTGTATTTCGTGCGCTTGATGTCCTTAAGCTCGGAAATACCCTTGATAACGTACGCGTTGTGCCCCAAAACGTTTTTTAACTGCTGAGACGTGGTGTAGGACGTCGAGGTGAACATACCCGCACTGACTATGTAAACAAAATATTTTCCGTTACAAAATCCTACGTCGATTGCCTTGGGATCGTGAGTCGCGATGATATGGCAAGCGTCCTCGACGTCGTTCGTAAGTCCGAGCGACGAGCCGAAATCGTTCGCCGAGCCGAGCGGAATATATCCCAACGGAACGTCGGAAGAGCTTTTAATGATCGCACCTGCGACCATATTTAAGGTTCCGTCACCGCCGAGCGCGACTATTTTGTCGTAATCTTTAGCCTTTTCGATTATCTGCTTTTCGGTATTACCCTCGGGGTCGGTAAGCATAACCGTGACAAGGTAGCCGTACCGCGAAAGCTCATTGACCAAATCGAAAAGTATGTATTTGCCCTGACCCTTTCCCGATACGGGATTTAAGACGAGTAAAAGCCTATTTTTGGGATCGAAGCTCTCCACAGCTGAAAACACCTCTTTCTGTAACGATACCGGAGATCAGCTCCGCGGGCGTAACGTCGAACGCGGGGTTGAAGACTTTTGCGTTTTTATGAGTCATTCTTTGGACGTAATGTAATTCGGTAACCTCGGTCTCGGCGCGTTGCTCGATAACTATCGATTTTCCGTCGGGACAGTCAAAGTCGATGGTAGAGAAGGGAGCGCAGACGTAAAAGGGAATACCGTAGTGCTTTGCGATGATCGCAACGCCGAGCGTTCCTATCTTGTTTGCCGCGTCTCCGTTTGCCGCTACTCTGTCGGCGCCGACGAAAACCGCGTTTATCTTACCGCTCGACATAAGCGATGCCGCCATATTGTCGCATTGAAGCGTAACGTCGATTCCGCTTTCCGCAAGCTCGTAAACGGTGAGCCTTGCGCCCTGAAGAAGCGGACGTGTCTCGTCGGAATATACCGAAACGCGTTTTCCGTTTTCGGTGGCAACGTATACCGGAGCAAGTGCGGTACCGTATCTCACCGCCGCGAGCGAGCCCGCGTTACAATGGGTAAGAATGCCGTCGCCGTCTTTTATGAGCTTTTCGCCGTATTCGCCGATTTTTCGACAGGTGTTTATGTCCTCGTTGTATATATCCAACGCTTCCTGCTTTAATGCCGCTTTGATTCCGTCAACGCCCGTTCCGAGCGCGTTTTCGGCACGCTTTACCATTCTTCGTAACGCCCAAGAAAGGTTTACTGCGGTGGGACGCGAGCTGTTGACGTATTCGGCGCTCTTCTTGACCGAGTATAAAAATCCCGCCTCGCTCTCGTCCTCAAACCTCGAAGCCGCCGCGTAAAGCCCGATAGCCGCGCCGACGCCGATGGCAGGCGCACCTCTGATCGAAAGCCTTTTTATAACGTCATAAAGGTCAAAGGTGTCGTTGCAGGAGCAAACCGAAAGCTCGTTGGGGAGCTTAGTCTGGTCTATATACATTAAAAGGTCTTTTTCTTCGTCAAGCCATACTGTATCTAACATAATAAACTCTCCGTGATTTTATGAAGTATATTGTATCACATATTGTTAGATATTGCAATATCTAAAGATTTATGATATTATGAAATAAATTAATAACAGAGGACATTCGTTATGACAAAATATTATTTCGGAAAACCCAAATCTTCTCCCGTAAAGCTTAAAAGATCCGAGCTTTTGAAGCTTAGCGAGCTCAACGCTCCCCGTAAAGAAGCCGACGGATTCAGATATCTCGACGTTAAAAACGCTCCGTTCGTTATCGGCGGACTTATCAATCCCGATAATAACTACGGTGAATACTACCGACTCGACGCGTCCAAGAGGGAAGACTACTCGGGCGCTAACCGCGGTCTTGCCGAATGTACCGCGGGCGGAACCGTAAGATTTGCTACCGACGCTGCCGAAATTTCGATTCGTGCGACGCTTCGCTCGGCGACTCTCGGTATGCACCATTTCACCGACAGAGGCGTTTACGGCTTTGATATCTACGTCGGTACGGGTACAAAGCGCGTTTATGCGGGTGCACAAATGCAGATGTTTACGGGTGACCCTAACTTTCATCAGGACGTTTTGAAGCTTGAATCGGGCGTTAAGGAAATTCAGATCAATTTCCCCCTCTACGGCGGTGTCGCAAAGCTCGAGATCGGATTCCCGACCAAGGCTCGCGTCGGCGCTCCCACTCCCCGTACTAACGGCGCGGTTGCTTTCTACGGCTCGTCCATAACTCAGGGCGGCTGCGTTTCGCGTCCCGCTAACTCCTATGCGAATATTATCTGCCGTGCTCTCGACTGCGATTGCGTAAGCTACGGATTTTCGGGAAGCGCGATGGGTGAATTATCCGTCGCCGAGCATATCGCCTCCCGCGATTTGGCTTGCTTCGTAATGGATTACGATTTTAACTCTCCGACCCCCGAAACCCTCGAAGCGACCCACGAGCCCTTCTTCAAGAAGATTCGCGAGCGTCAGCCCGAGCTCCCCGTCGTTTTCGTGACCCACCCCTTCTACGGCAAAGCCGACGAGAACGATAAAAAACGTATCGCGATAGTAAAGAAGACCTACGAAAACGCGATCGAATCGGGCGATAAGAACGTTTATTTCGTGGATTCGAGCGCCTTCTTCTCCGACGAAATGCGCGACCTTTACGCCGTTGACTATCTCCATCCGAACGATTTGGGTCAGTTCTCCATGGCGAAAACTATTTATCCCACCGTTAAAAAGGCAATAACCAAATAAAAACAAAGGAGGATTTTCAAAAAAGAAAATCCTCTTTTTTAACTGCCCGCGATAAAAGCTTGTATTAATCGATAACTCCCCATCGCGTGAGTTGAAACTGCATATTAATTGTCGCCTACAAAATTTGTATATTGTAGGGACCGGCGTCTTCGACGGTCCTTGACGTTTCGTTTTGTTATATCTTTCGATCAATCCCGATTGTGTATCAATTTGTTTCGTTAT
>JAZRLT010000060.1:0-3374 GCA_045646995.1 Eubacteriales bacterium
AATACGCGAAACCGAAAAACCGAGATTTTCGGCAAACTCGGTTATAAAATCCGACAGCTTATCAATACTTTCCTTATCTGCCGACGTCCCTTCGATATTACATATATCCTCCCAGAACGAAAGGAATTTCTCTTTATTTGAATCTATGTACGAAAAAATATTTTCCATAATATATCCCTAAAAAGTTTTAGGTTTTTCGACAAATCGAAAAACCTACCTTAACTCTTAACTATTCACTATTCGTTTTCATCGGGAGCGAAAGCGTTCAATCGCCCACTTATATATTGAAAATCCAATTTTATCCAAGGACATGTGCCTTGGATAAAATACCTATGAACTTCGCAAGTGCCGCAACGCGGCGCGCAGACGCGAGTGAACGAAGTTCCAAAACCGATGAAAACCGTGTTTTCATCGAGAGCGAAAGCTCTATATCCCGCCCGAGCCGTGCCCCCGTGAGAATGAAACCCTGCTTTGTGCAGGTGGGTGCTCTCTCCAATGCTTTAGTGCTTCCAACGTCCGCCGCGTCAATGCAGCGGGAGGCCTGCTTCACCACATCGGAAGTCCGAGCTCCCTTTCATTGTTGTGGGTTTTTACACGAAGAACGTGCATAGGGCACAAGGCGCTATGGACATACACGAACCCGGCAGGATAAAAAAGTCGTAGCTTAGTCTTCGACGATCTCGTCGAGGTCTACTTCACCCATAAAGGTATCCTCGAAAGCGTCGGCAACACGGTCAAATTCGTCATCGTCGTCGATAGTAACCAAAAGCTCGTCGCCGTTTTCGTCAACCTCTACCTTAAGGATAACGTACTCATCCTCTTCGCCGCCAAGGGGAATAAGAGCGAGATAGGTATTATCGTCAAGCTCAAGCTCGCCGAAAAATTCAAATTCGCTTTCGTTACCTTCCTCATCGGTAAGGGTAAAGATGTTTTCTTTTTCCATATTATCTGCCATAGCTAACCTCCGGCATACATAAATTTGCAATTTTTTTGCCCTTTTATTTTACAACCGAACCGTAAAAATGTCAATAGTTTATTAAACTTTCGTTCGACCTACAGCGACAGTATTCGATATGATTGACTTAACGCGAAAATTAGTGTATAATCAGATTCAACCAATCCCAAGGAGTTTTTTATGGCATTCATTCCGAGAATTTATATAGGAAGCGACAGAATAGAAAACGGACGGGCGTTTATCGACGGCTCGGACGCTAACCATATTTTAAGAGTTTTACGCAAGGAAAAAGGCGACTATTTACATATTTGCGATATGCACGGCAATTCCTACAACGCCGTTATCGACGAGATAACGCCCGACGGGCTTTACGCGGTATTGGGCGAGCCCGAAAAGCAAAACAACGAAATGCCCTTTAAGGTTTCGGTCTATCAGTGCTTCCCCAAGGGCGACAAGCTCGAAACGGTTATACAAAAAGCAGTCGAATTGGGCGCTTACGAGATAGTCGCGGTAATGAGCGAAAGATGCGTCGCCCGTCCCGACGGAAAAGCCTTCGCCAAGCGTTTGGAGCGTCTTAAGAAGATAAGCGAGTCGGCGGCGGCACAATGCGGAAGAAGCATTATCCCCGAAATACGCGGCATTATCCCCTACTCTCAAGCAATAAAGGAGATCTCCGAAAAGGACGTAGGATTTATATGTTATGAGGGTGACGGCACAAGGCCCGTCAAGGAATACTTAAAGGAAACCCCCGAAACGATAGGATTTTTAATAGGACCCGAGGGCGGACTTTCGGAAAAAGAGACCTCGTCGGCTAAAGAGTTGAACATCCCGTTGGCGGGACTCGGAAAGCGTATTCTCCGCACCGAAACGGCAAGCGGATACGTCCTATCGGGAATAAGCGTTTTATTGGAAATATAGACGTAAAAAAGGAGCACAAAATAGTGCTCCTTTTCGATTGTTATGCGTTATTATTTTCTGTTGAGAATCTTGGAGAAGCAGCCGGTAACTACAGCGTAGAACACGTACTTCAAAGCGCCTGCAACCGCGTTTTCAAGACCGCCGAAGAGCGAACGCACAAAGGACATAAAGCCGAAGCCGTCAACAAGAGAGGTGATGGCACCGACGATACCGGAGAGACCTTCATAGAAAATGTTGATAACGGCGAAAGCAACAAAAACGGTCGTAATAATGGGAAGGAACTTCACAACGTAGTCTACGATTACGTTAAGAGAAAACTTCTTGGACTTTTTAGCCTTGGTTTCGGAAGCGGTGGTTTCGGGTTGGTTATTCATAATCAACACTCCTATCATAAATTTCTTGAGTTTATTTTATACTTTTCGACCTAATATGTCAAGGATTTTTTCACAATAAAAAACATCACCGATCGCATTTTGTTAACAAAATATTCATAAACTTCGTTCTTTTTCGTCGTTTTTACAAAAAAAGGGGCAAAATAGACAAATTTACATATTTTGTTTTGTTATATTTCCGCAAAAAGTCTTGCATTTGATAATTTTTTAGGTTAAAATTACTTTGTATACTTTTGATTATATAAAGTTATCACATAAAAAGGAAAAGGAGACGGCAAAATGAGCAACAAACTTTTTCAGGGATTGATCTATCAGATGAGAGAGGCGGTTGACCGCGAGATCGGCATTATCGACGACAAGGGCGTAGTTATTGCCTGCAGTCAGCTCGCAAAAATCGGCACCGTACATCAGGACATTCTTGACGAGCTTTCCTACAGCTACGAGACCATCGCGATAGGTGATTATACCTACCGCCCCATCGGCTCGCACGCAAGAATCGAATACATCGTATTCGTCGAGGGAGACGACGACACCTCAAGAAGCATTTCTGCGCTTCTTTCGGTATCCTTCTCTAACATCAAGACTCTTTACGACGAAAAGTACGACAAGACCAACTTTATCAAGAATATCATCCTTGATAACATTCTCCCCGGCGATATTTATATCAAATCCAAGGAGCTTCGCTTCGACAGCGAGGTCAACCGCGCCGTATTGCTTATCCGCTTCGGCACCTCGGGAGAAATCGTCCCCTATGACGTTATCCAGAATATGTTCCCCGACAAGGCTCACGACTACGTTATCAACGTCGGCGAATCCGACATCGTCCTCGTCAAGGAGGTCAAGTCGGCTACCGATACCAAGTCGCTTGAATCCATCGCGAAGAGCATAGTAGATACCGTTCAGTCCGAATTCTATCTCAAGGTTCATATCGGCATCGGTTCTATCGTAAGCAACGTCAAGGAGCTTGCGCGCTCCTACAAGGACGCTCAGGTAGCGCTCGAGGTCGGAAAGGTATTCGACACCGAAAAGAACGTTATCAATTACGCAAGCCTCGGTATAGGCAGAGTTATTTACGATGTTGGGAGTAGTTTTTCTCACAACATACCTCT
>JAZRLT010000061.1:0-5765 GCA_045646995.1 Eubacteriales bacterium
CCGGGAAGCGTACCGCCGTTCAGCATAGTATGGCTGGGGCCGTCGGAGGTAAAGAAGAGACATTCGAGATTCATGTCCTTATAAATATCAAGAATGGCATTCAGATAATCCTTATCGTTACCATAACTTCCGTACTCATTCTCTACCTGAAGCATCACGATGTTACCGCCATTGGTAGCAAAATGAGGGCGAAGTCTCTCTAAAAGCTCGCCATAGTAGCGGCGCACCTTGGAAAGATATGCCTCATCCATGCAACGAAGATCCATATCGTTATATTTCAGAAGCCAAGCGGGCAGGCCGCCGAAATCCCATTCGGCGCAGATATAAGGACCGGGTCTGACGATAACCATAAGACCCGCTTCGCCCGCGGTACGGATGAATTTTGAAATATCGAGTATTCCCGAAAAATCGAAGGTACCCTTTTGCTTTTCGTGCATATTCAAGCGCAATAGGTTTCGACGCAGTTTAATCCCATAGCGCGCATTTTTGCGAATATATCCGACCAAGTATCGGGCAGATTTCGAAAATAATGGACCGCACCGGAAATAATTTTCACAGCTTCACCGTTTTTAAGGAATTGATTACCTTTGATTTCAAAAGTCATAGCAAGGCTCCTATACGAAAATTCATTACAGTAAATTATACACTCTATCAGAATTAAAATCAATATAAAAAAGAAGGATATAGGCGATTTACGCATATATCCTTAGATTTATAAATATCAAAGCTTATCTGCGAGCTCGTAAATTAGCTTTTCGGTCTTTTCCCAGCCGAGGCAGGGGTCGGTAATAGATTTGCCGAAGACGTGTTCGCCGATTTTTTGGGAACCGTCCTCTAAATAGCTTTCGATCATAAGACCCTTTACGAGGCTCTTGATATCGCTGTTTTGAGAGCGGCTTGCAACGATTTCGTTGGCTATACGAATCTGTTCAAGATAGCGCTTACCCGAGTTATTATGGTTAGTATCGACAATAACGGCGGGGTTCTTCAAGCCCGAGATATGGTAGAGATCGTTAAGCTTAAGAAGGTCTTCGTAATGGTAATTGGACACACTCTTGCCCGCAAAATCGAGATATCCGCGCAAAATAGCGTGGGCGTACGGATTGCCCGAGCTTTGAACCTCCCAGCCGCGATAGAGGAAGGTATGGCTTACCTGAGCGGCGCGGATGGAGTTCATCATAACCTGCATATCGCCGCCCGTAGGATTTTTCATACCGACGGGAACCTCAAGACCGCTCGCTACGAGGCGGTGTTGTTGGTTTTCGACCGAGCGAGCACCGACGGCGACGTAGGCGAGAAGGTCGGACAAGTAACGGTAGTTTTCGGGATAGAGCATTTCATCTGCGCAGGAAAATCCGTAATCCTTAAGCGCGTTCATATGAAGCTCTCTTATCGCGATTATACCCTTATACATATCGGGCTTTTCTTCGGGAACAGGTTGGTGGAGCATACCCTTATAGCCCTCACCTGTCGTACGTGGTTTATTGGTATATATACGGGGGATTATCAATATTTTATCAGCAACCTTATCCTGAACGATACGAAGTCGGGATATATATTCGAGTACGGGCTCGCAGCTATCCGCGGAACAAGGACCGATAATAAGAATAAACTTATCCGACTCGCCGGAGAAAACGGCGCGTATCTCTTCGTCGCGTTTTTCCTTGACCGACCTCATTTCATCGGTTACCGGAAAATCCTGCTTTACTTGTTGCGGAATCGGTAGTTTTCTGAAAAATTCCATGCTCATAATGAATACCTCAAGATTTTTTATTAAATTTGCGGCGGCGTTCGGTCGAGAGGCGCATCATTTCGCGCATAGCTTCGCGGTCACCGTTTTTGATCGTATTATACAATTCATCAAGTTTCATAAGTTTCTATGCCTACACTAAGGGATTTAAGCGCACAGAAGAAGTCGGGATAGCTTTTCGACACCGCTTCGGCTCCTTCAATTACACCGCCCGTAACCGTAGATAATACGGCAAGTGACATAACGATACGATGATCGTTATGTCCGTACAAGGGGACTTCGGGAGCGTGTGTTTCGCAAGGGTTTATGCGGACGTAATTCTCTCCGACATCTACTTTTACGCCGAATTTTTCAAGCTCTTCAGCCATAGCGGTCGCGCGGTCGCTTTCTTTAAGCTTAAGGCGTGAAGTACCTTTAAAAAGTGCTCCGCCTTTCACAGACGCTACGGCAAACATAATCGGAGCGAGGTCGGGGCAGTCCGAAAGATCAAATTCCTTTACTCCCCTATCCAACAGGTCGAACATTTCGTTATACACTCTATCGCCCTGATGGGTATCGGGAGAAAGTCCGGTCACGGTAACATTACCGCCGACACGGTTTAACGCTTCCAGGAAGGCAGCATTAGAGCAATCGCCCTCGACGGTATATTCGCTCGGTCGGTATCGTTGACCGCCAGCAATAATGAAGCGAGAGCCCATACGGGTTATCTTTATACCGAATTCCGCGAGCACGTCGAGAGTCAGATCGACGTAAGAGGAGCTTTCGAAATCACCGATTATTTCTATAATACTAAAGCCTTCGAGAAGAGGGAGCGCGAATAGCATACCCGTAATAAATTGGCTCGAAATATCGCCCTTTATACGGTAGTTACCGCTTTTTATCTTACCGCAAACGGTAAGATTACCGTTTGCCTTTTCGAAAAGAACATCCTGTTCACGGCACATATTTTCGTAAATTTCCAAAGGACGCTCCAAGAGACGTTTTGAGCCCTTAAAAACGATTTTTTTACCCGTAACAAGGCAAAGCGGTATCATAAAGCGAAGCGTGCTTCCGCTTTCATTACAATCGAGCACGGTATTGTCCTTAACGTCGGAAAGCGACAGATAGCCGAGCTTAACGGAATCGCCGTCAAGCTCGACCGACGTACCGAGAGCCTTTAAGCAATTAAGCGTAGCGGTAATATCCTCTGAAAGAGCGATATTTTTTATAACACTCCCGCCCGAGAGCGCACCGCTTATAAGAGCACGGTGGGCGATGCTTTTCGAAGGGGGTGCTTTTATCGTACCTTCGGCTTTTTTAGGAGTTATAACAGCTTTCATAAATTATTCTCCAAGAGTTTCACAAAGGAAATCGATCGCCTCTAAGTATCCGTCGAAGCCTTTACCGCATATCGTTTTAGCGCAATATTCGCGCACAAAGCTTATCTGACGGAAGGATTCGCGCTTAGAAACGTCGGAAATATGTACTTCGACTGCGGGAATCGATACAGCTTTAAGAGCGTCGAGGATAGCAACGCTTGTATGAGTATAGGCAGCGGGATTGATTACAATTCCGTCAAAATTCCCGTACGCTTGTTGAATTTTCGTAACAATGTCGCCTTCATAGTTCGATTGATATATTTCGACGGAAATATTATTTTTTACCGCATAAGCGTTTATCATCTCGCAAAGGTCGTTATAGGTTTCTTTTCCGTAGACCGAAGGCTCACGAATTCCGAGCATATTAAGATTCGGTCCGTTAATAACAAGAATTTTCATTCAAGAAGTCCTCCATAATCATATTTGCGTTCAGTTCTGCGCCGTCAACGGGAATTATACGTTTATCGCAAGAAGAAAGATAGATTTCATATCGTTCATTATATCGTTTTTCAAGAGATGTACGATCGGAAGAAAGAGGTCTGTTGCTTGAAACACGGATATCGTCGAGGGGACGGTCGATAAAATATATTCTGCCGTTTTCTCGGAGAAAATCAACGTTTTCTTTACGAAGAACAGCGCCTCCGCCCGTAGAAATAACAACGCCTTGAAGCACGGAAATCTCCTTGATGACCTCGGATTCGATATCACGGAAGGCTTTTTCGCCGTCGGTGCGGATTATTCCATCGGGTGTTCTTCCTGTCTTTTCGGTTATCAATTTATCCGTATCAATAAGTTCTCTTGACATTTTTTGAGCGAGATAACGACCCGAAGCGCTTTTTCCGCAACCGGGCATACCGATAAGAACGATATTTTGCTTTGAGGTAAATATTTCGTTATATATTTCGTCAATTCTTTCGGGCGAAACGGTCTTACCAACGAATTTTTCGGCAGCATACGCCGCTTGTGCGACGAGCATATAAAGCCCGCCGACCGCCTTGATTCCCTTATCGAGCGCATCGCAGACGAGCTTACTTCTAAGGGGATTATAGATAACATCAACTACTGCGGAAAGCTTGGAAAAAGTGTCTATATTTACGGGAGATTCGCCGATTTCGGGGTACATTCCGCAGGGGGTCGTATTGATTATTATATCGGCATCGAAATAATCGGAAGCCGCTGTTTCATAGGTTATACATCCGTCCTTACCGTTACGCGAGCAACGAAGTACCTCTGAGCATCCGAGTTCTTTAGCAACGTAAACCGCCGTTTTCGAGGTACCTCCGCTTCCGAGAACAAGCACCGTTTTATCCTTTAAAGATATATCATTCTTCTCAAGAAGAGCCTTCAATCCGTCGGCATCGGTATTATATCCGTAAAGCTTATTATCGCGGTTTACGATAGTATTTACCGCTCCGACAGACGAGGCGGTTTCGTTTACATAATCAAGGTACGGTATCACCGTTTCCTTATACGGAATCGTCACGTTTATCGCGGAAAATTCCTTCGTTTTCATAAACGAATCGAGGTCTTCCCTACTCAATGCTTTCAATTCGTAGTCATATCCAAAAAGCCTTTTATGGATATCAGCCGAAAAGCTATGGCCAACCTTTTCAGCTATTAAACCATATATCATAGCGCCAACCAGTCCGTTCCGTATCTTCCCGAAAGCATATCGGCGAGCACGAGCGCCGTTACACAGTCAACGACGATACGTGCGCGGTGAACGATAGCGGGATCGTGGCGGCCTTTTGCGGCAAGAGTAGCATTTTTGAGGTTTACATAATTTATAGTGCTTTGTTCCTTGGCAATAGTAGGAGTAGGTCTGACGGCGCAACGGAAGATTAGCGGCATACCGTTAGTTATACCTCCGTTTATACCGCCCGAATTATTCGTAGAGGTATATATCTTACCCGACTCGGTACAGAAGGGGTCGTTCGCTTCGGAGCCACGCATATCGGCAAAGGAGAAGCCCGCACCGAACTCAACGCCCTTTACGGCGGGAACCGAGAAGAGAGCGTGGGAAAGCATACCTTCGACCGAATCGAACCAAGGCTCACCGAGGCCCGCCTCAAGACCGACGACGGCGGTCTCAAGAACACCGCCTACGCTATCGCCCTCGGACTTTGCTTTCAGTATTTTATCCTTCATCAATTCAGACTTTTCGGAATCGAGGACAGCGAATTTCATATTCGACAGTGCTTCGATATCGTTGGCAATATCACCAAATTCACGGTCAGAGACGCCACCGCAGAATTTTATATGGGTTCCTATCGTTATACCCTTACGCTTCAGCGCGGGAATAAGTATTCCGCCTGCGGCAACTATCGCCGCCGTAACACGTCCGCTGAAATGACCGCCCCCGCGATAATCTTCGTAACCGCGGTATTTACAATGGGCGGTATAGTCGGCGTGGGAGGGGCGCGCAAGAAGCGCGGTCTCGTCATAATCGGAGGAGCGAGTATCGTTATTGGGAATGGTTATACATATCGGAGTTCCGGTAGTAAAGCCCTTAAAAACTCCGCTATGAATAATAAATTTATCCTCTTCCGTACGTGCAGTTGAAACAGCTCCGTCGGGACGGCGAAGGGTTAAAAGGCGTTTTATTTCGTTTCCATCAACGGGTATACCCGAGGCTATTCCGTCTATAACACATCCGA
>JAZRLT010000062.1:0-2160 GCA_045646995.1 Eubacteriales bacterium
CCCACGTATGCTTCGATGGTATAAACAACGTCAGGCTCTAATTCAACGGTAAAGCCCTTTGCGTAACCGCCCCAATAATCGGTGTCAACATAAGGATCGGTTTCATCGATAGTGCCCGTATAGGAACTATCAACAGAAAGAACGGTAGAAACATCCAAGCCGTCAAGCTCAGCCGCTGATACAGCGAGCATCGGCACACAGCTAAGCACGAGAACTACCGAAAGGATAATGCTCAGAAATCTTGTTTTCTTCATTGTGTTTACCTCTTTCTTTTTTATTTATGGCATATAGCCATATACTGTTATGTGTATATTGTATCACTATTTTTTCGAAAAATCACCCCCCTTTTTTAAAAAATAGGAGTGGGAAATAACATTTTTTTGCAATTAAGTGTGGGAAAAAGGGGTGGGAACGGCAATATCAGGGGGGGTTGTATCGACAGTCCCTACAGTCACAAATTTTGTAGGTAATAATCAATATGTAGGCAACACCCTCGCGGTGGGAAGGCTCCGATTAATACGAACCCTTACCGCGGGAGGTAAAAAGCCTCCCTTGTGCAAAGGGAGGTGGGTTTTGCGGAGCAAAACTCGGAGGGATTGTAGGATACGCAGTATCCGTAGTGTTTGTCAATCAAAATGACGATAACACTCTCGCGGCAAGAACGCTTCAATTAATAGGAACCATTACCGCAGGAAGTGAATTTATACAAAAGCGCAGTTATGAAAAAATTATTATTGTACATTTCGGCAATGAAAACCTATTGACTTTAGCGTAATAAAGTAGTAAAATATTTTTTAACATATATTTTTGATTTTTATATATTTAAGGAGATAAAGCTTATGCAACGCGTTTATAATTTTTCCGCAGGACCCTCTATGCTTCCTCTTTCGGTACTCGAAAAGGCGGCTTCCGAAATGATGAATTATGAAGGAAGCGGGATGTCCGTTATGGAAATGAGTCACCGTACCCCCGTTTATCAGGGTATCATTGACTCGGCAGAGAGCGATCTCCGCAAGCTTATGAACATTCCCGACAACTATAAGGTTCTCTTCCTCCAAGGCGGCGCTACCCAGCAGTTCGCGGCAGTTCCTATGAACCTTATGAAGAAGAACAAGAAGGCCGACTATATCGTTTCGGGTCAGTTCTCGGGCAAGGCTGCTAAGGAAGCCGAAAAGTTCGGCGAGGTTAACGTTATCGCTTCCTCGAAGGACAGAAACTTCGCTTACGTTCCCCACGTTGATTCCTTCTCCCCCGACGCTGATTACGTTCACATTTGCTACAACAACACTATTTTCGGTACCGTTTACGATTACGTTCCCGAAACCGGTGATATTCCTCTCGTAGCGGATATGTCCTCGGGTATTCTTTCCCGTCCCGTTGACGTTTCTAAATACGGTCTTATCTACGCGGGCGCCCAGAAGAATATGGGCCCCTCCGGTCTCACCGTAGTTATCATCCGCGAAGACCTTCTCGACGAGGTCAACAACGAGATTCCCGTTATGCTCGACTACAGAGTTGCGGCTGACAACGGTTCGATGTACAACACTCCCCCCTGCTATTCTATCTACGTCGCAGGTCTTGTATTCAAGTGGTTGCTCGAAACGGGCGGACTTGAAGAACGCGAAAAGATCAATATAAAGAAGGCTAACATCCTTTACGATTACCTCGATAACAGCAAGCTCTTCCACGCTACCGCTGACAAGGCAAACCGTTCGCTTATGAACGTATGCTTCGTTACCGGCGACGCAGAAAAGGACAAGGATTTCTGCTCCAAGGCGGCTAAGGCAGGCTTCGTTAACCTCAAGGGTCACCGCTCGGTCGGCGGTATGAGAGCTTCTATCTACAACGCTATGCCCGTTGAAGGCGTCGAAGCGCTCGTTGAATTTATGAAAGAATACGAAAAGGAAAATGCATAATGACTAATATCAAGCTTTATAATAAAATCAGCAAAATCGGTCTCGACGTATTTGACAACACCAAATACAACGTTTCCGAGGACGCTACACCCGCTGAGGGTATTCTCGTCCGCAGCGCGGCTCTTCACGAGGTTGAATTTGATAAAGAGCTTCTCGCTATCGCCCGTGCAGGCGCAGGCGTAAACAATATTCCGATCGACCGTTGCAGCGAGCAGGGTATCGTAGTTTTCAATACCCCCGGTGC
>JAZRLT010000063.1:0-6297 GCA_045646995.1 Eubacteriales bacterium
AGGATATCTACGTCGGCTATCGCTATTTTAACACCTTTGCGCTTGATAAGATTCTCTATCCCTTCGGATACGGTCTTACTTATACTAATTTCGGAATCTTCTTTATCGACGTTCACCGCAACGAGGGTATGACCCATATCCGCGCCGTTGTAAGCAACCTCGGTAACGCTTCGGGCAGGGAGGTCGTTCAATGCTACGTTACGGCTCCCAACGGTAAGCTCGGCAAGGCGAATAAGGTTCTTGTTGCGTTTGAAAAGACCCCGCTTCTCGCTCCCGGCGAAAGCTGTACCGTTAGCCTTAAATTTGATGATTATTCTATCTCCTCTTACGACGATTCGGGCGTAAGCGGTAATAAATATTGCTGGATTCTCGAATCGGGCGAATATCTCGTTTCGCTCGGCTCCAACGCCCGCGATACCGTCGAGGCTTGCTCGTTCAATATTCCCGAAACTGTTGTTACAAAGAGATGCGAAAGCGCGCTCGCGCCCGTTCATCCCTTCGAAAGAATGATAAACAAAAACGGCGTCAAGGTATATGAACCCGCGCCCTTGCGTATCAAAAAGGAAGAACCCGTACCTGCTACGCTTCCGAGTGTCGAAAAGGACGGTTCTACTCTCGCCGACGTTGCCGACGGAAAGATAACTCTTGAGGAATTTGTTTCCCGCTTCAGCGACGAAGACCTTGTATGCATCGTCCGCGCCGAAGGTATGGGAAGCCCCAAGGTTACTCCCGGTACTGCGGCGGCATTCGTAGGTATAACTCCGTCGCTTCAGGCTATGGGTATTCCCGCGCTTTGCTGTACCGACGGTCCCGCGGGTATCCGTCTTGAAAGCAGTGATTTCAAATGTGTTGCATATCCTGCGGCGACCTGTCTTGCGGCTACGTGGAATCCCGAACTTGTTACGGAGATCTATCATCTTTGCGGTAACGAGCTCGCTTCCCACCACGTCGATATTCTCCTCGGCCCCGGTACCAATATCCACCGCGATCCCCTTTGCGGACGTAACTTCGAATACTTCTCCGAGGATCCGCTCCTTTCGGGCAAAATGGCTGCCGCTGTTTGCAACGGTCTCGATATGGCGGGCGTAAGCGGCGCTGTGAAGCATTTTATGGCTAATAATCAAGAGCTCGACCGCCACGGCGTTGACGCTGTGTTGAGCGAACGTGCGGTTCGTGAAATATACGCAAAGCCCTTCGAGATTTGTATTAAGGAAAGTAACGTGCGCTCGGTTATGACCTCTTACAACCCCGTAAACGGTCTCTGGGCGGCTTCCAACTACGACCTTACCGTGAGATTGCTCCGTAACGATTTCGGATTTGACGGATTCGTAATGACTGACTGGTGGGCGAGAGTGTCCGCCGAGGACGGAAGCGCGTCGGTAACCAACCTCAAGGGTATGGTGCACGCGATGAACGACGTTTATATGGTGTCTCCCGATGCGCTCTCGCGTGAGGATAACCTCGTCGCTTCTCTTGCCGACGGAACTCTTTCGCGCGGTGAGCTTCAATCCTGCGCAATCAATCTTCTCAGATTTACGCTTGACAGCCTTTCCTATATGGCGTTCCGTTCAGGTTACGGAAACCGCGACCTTCGTGGTGAATGCGAGGGTAAGACGCCTTATGCTACCGCAGAGGTTAAGGACGGCAAGGCGGTTATCAAGAGCGATTCTGCCCAAAAAGCGATCCTCCGCGTGGGCTTTATTTCGGATACTCCCGTGTTGACCCAAACGACGGTTATGCTTAACGTAAGTACCAAAAACGCGGGCGGATTTATCGTCGGCGGTACCGAGGGCAAGGTCGTAACCGATTACCGCGAGATCGCGCTTATCGAGGGCGAAAATGAATTTGTATTCACCTCCGAAACCGAACTCACCCGCGCCGTAAGCATTGAATTGTTTGTGTAATTTTATGTTTTGGATGTTTGTATAGAAGAAAATGCCAAACAGAAAAACAACTCGATGGAATGATGGAAATTATAATGCGGAAGGTTTGTTCTTTTTAACGATATGTACTTTGAATAAACGCTGCATACTTTCGAAAATCGTAGGGACCGGCGTCCTCGACGGTCCAAAAGAAAACGATTTCGAAAATGCTCATGTTGTCTTATTACCTTACGGTAAAATTGCAGATAAATATATCAAGCAATTAAACGAATTTTACGAAAATATTTCGGTTGTAGATTACGTTGTGATGCCGAATCATATTCATTTATTGCTCAATATAAAACGTGAGGAAAATGGACCGTCGAGGACGCCGGTCCCTACAATACAAAACTCTACCGTATCTAGATTTGTTTCAACGTTCAAGCGGTTTTGTAACAAAGAATACGGCGAGAATATTTGGCAGTACCGTTCTTATGATCACATCATCCGCAACCCAAAAGATTACGAAGAACACGTAAAATACATATATGAAAATCCTATGCGTTGGCAATTCGACAAACTGTATTCTGAAGAATGAAACAAAAGCAACACTTTTCGAAGTGTTGCTTTTTTTCGTGGTTTATTGGTCTTTTTGCGGTCTGCGAAGCGATGCCAAATAGTACAACCCAAGCGCGTAGCAGAATGACTCAGAATGGAAAATCAACATCCGAAGCTGTACAGACAACCCCAAAAATCCAAAGATTTTCGGGGACCCCATACTACTGCGAGGAGTGGGATTTTTCATAGCACAAAATCTCCATAAAAATCATTGTTTTTTTCGGGGACATGCGCCTCGAAAAAAACTCCTATGATGTCCGCGAGTTCGGACATTTATGCACGAACTCGGCGCGAGCATACGGACATCCGCAACCGATTGAAAACCGTGTGTTTTCAATCGAGAGCGAAGCGATACAAGCGCTACTTTTTAAAGTAAGCGGTTTTGACAGCCATATAATCGAACATATTAACTCGTCCGTCGCCTGTCATATCACAATGCTTATAAACGTTTTCGTCGTCCGTTCCCTTAAGGCAAACGCTCTTGACGAGAATATAGTCCATCATATTTACTTTACCGTCGCCGTTGGCGTCGTTGGGGATATATTCGTCCGCGGAAAGGGTTTCGAGAACTTCTCCACAAACGGTACATTTTCTTTCTTTTGTTCCGTCGTCGTTGAATACCCATTCGCCGTCGTCGTGTCCGAGCTCGTCGGTTTCCTTGTCACATTCGGCGCCGCAGCCCTCGCAAACGTGGTGAACGCTTCCTTTTTCGGTGCAGGTGGGTTCGTCGGTGACAGCTCCTTCGTCCCAAACGTGATTTTCGGGGTCAAGCTCGGTATATTCGTAATGCTTGGCTTCGCAATTTTCGCAAGGCGAGATGATTTGACCTTCTTCAATGCAAGTGCCTGCAATGATAATATCCTCGCCCCAAGTATGTTCACACTTGGTTGTCTGATATACGTTTTCGAGACTATCATCGTCTACTGTGATGTTCTCCCAATCCTCTTCAAAGCCCGCGTAAACTACTGTATCGAGCATATTGCAATTCTCAAATGCGCTCGAACCAACGGTTGTTAGAGTTTCGGGGAGATATACTTTTTTCAGATTTGTGCATCCGTAGAATGCGCTGCTGCCGATTGTTGTGAGACCTTCGGGCAAAACAATATTCGTAAGGCTTGTACAATTTTGGAAAGCCAAAGTGTTGATTTCGGTTACGCTTTCGGGTAAAGTAATGCTTTGCAGTTTGTTGCAGTTTTTGAAGGTATAGTTGTTTAAATTTGTGAGATTCTTGGGAAGAGTAACGCTTACTAAGCTCGAGCAGTCTTCAAAAATACCCCATTCAAAGTAAGTTATTCCGTCGGGTATTACGATGCTTTCGAGATTTAAACAATCGGAAAACACATAACTTCCCATCGAAGTAATCGAGTTGGGTAAAGTTATATTAACTAACGAATCACATCCCTCGAAAGCGCCGTTTCCGATAGAAACGATCCCTTCGGGAAGCTTGACGTCGGTCAGCGAGGCGCAACCGTCGAAAAGTCCGGGAGGTATAACCGTAACTCCGTCGGGAATTTCGATTTCGGTTATCGCGGTATCGCTCAAGGAGCTTACGTCGAAGGTTTTAACGCTGTCGGCAATGTTGATCTCCGCTAAATTAGTGCATCTGTCAAACGCTTGCTTTCCGATATGAGTAACTCCGTCGGGGATGGTGATGCTTGTTAAGCCCTTTTGGCCCGTGAATGCGAAATCTCCGATAGCGGTTATCGAGCCGTCGTCGGGAATAACGCTCGTGTTGCTTCCGTATAAAAGAATGCCTGTTTCTTTTTCGATAAGGCAATTTTCCGAACTCTTGTAATTTGCGTTGTTCTCATCAACGGTTATCGTTTCGATGGAATGGCATTCACCGAACGCCCAGGTGCCTATAGATTCGACCGATGCGGGGATAACAACGTCGATAAGGGAAGAACAATTATAAAACGCATTCTTTCCTATGGATATTACGCCGTCGGGAATAACAGCCGATTGAGCCATAGTGCACCACTTGAACGCATCGTTGCCTATCGACGTGATGCCTTCCTCAACGATAATTGCGGTAATAAGGCTATTGTAGTCGTTCCACGGAGTGAATATTTCCCAGTCCGTGCTGTAATCGGTCATATCGCCCGTGCCGGATATCGTAAGAATACCCGTCGCGGAATCGAGAGACCAGGTTACCGCTTCGCCGCAAGTACCCGTATATTCTTCGGCGAAAACCGAAAGGGGAGATAGCGCAAGAATAAAGGAAAGAACAAGTGCGATTGCTAAAAATCTTTTCATAATTCGTCTCCTTAATAATTTATTAATTTATTATAACATCTTTTTTGTAAAATTGTCAACAAAAAACGCTATTGCCTTGCGCAACAGCGTTTTTATCGTTATTCTGCGGGATAATCTCCTAAATACTCCTCAAGAGTTAAACCTTTTTCATACATTTCGGTAGCCGCCGTTCTTCCGACGTATCTGAAATGCCAGCTTTCGTGCTTGATGCCCGTGATGTGCTGGGTGTTGGGAGGGTAACGGAGAATAAATCCGAACCTGTGGGCGTTTGCCGCGAGCCATTTCGCCTCGGGAGTGTTGTCAAACGCGCTGGTTGACGTAGGAAGATTGTGCATATCACAGCATAATCCCGATTGATGCTCGCTCGTGCCGGGGCGAGTGGAATAGGTAAGAACGTGCGCCGTCGTTTCGTCCTTGGTAGGACGTCTTACAACGGTTTTACATTCGGCGCAAACCGTCTTGACGTCGGGGCTTGTAACGTCCATCATACAGATCTCGCAATAAAGCGTGCCGTCGGTATTTTCCATTTCGAATCCGCAACCGTTGCAATAGGTGACCGTAGTGACCTTCTTGGGGAAGTAGGAAATGTCGAAATAGCTTTGACAGGTGTCGCAGTAATAGTCCTCTGCGAGGTCTTCGTTTACGTATTTGTTAAAAAGGTAGTCCTGCCAGCTGTATGAACGGTAGGCGTTGGTGACCGAAATATCGTCGTATCCGTAATAAGCCGCTTCCTTTAAGAAAGCCTCGAGCGCTTCGTTCGCCGTAGCGTCCATATACGACCAATCCTTCGTCGCGCCCTTTCGGATGCTGGTGCACCAAACGAGGTTTTTCGGCTTGTAATCCGCGGATAAGGGATGATTCGGGTTGACGATAAATACAAACTCTTTTTCGTTGTCGGGACAAACGAATTTTTCGTATTCGCTCATATCGATAGCGTACTTGACCCCGACCTTTTCCTCGTACTTCTTGGTGCTTTCGTGAACGATAGGCTTACTTTCGGGCTCGGAAACGTCGTCCGACGAGGAATCCGACTCTTCGGGCTTGCTCGTATCGACGGGCTTTGAATATTCTTCCTTCGACTCGTCCTTGCTCTCTGCTTTGCTTTCCTCTATCGAGCTTGTAATCTCGCTTGCGTCGGAATTACTGCTTTCCTCCTGCTCGGAGCAACCCGAAATCTCGAGTATCAAAAATCCGAACAAGCCGATAAATATAAAAGCAATAACGGCGGCAAGATATATTAAATTGTTGTTATTCTTGCGCTTTTTGCGTCTGCGCTGTGTGCTCTGACGATTGCTCGGCGCACGTCTGACGGGTTGTTTGTTAGGCATATTGACCTCTTATATTTCAACAGAACGTAAAAGCTCGATGGCGGCGGTCTTGATATCGCTCTTTCCGAGTACGCTGCTTCCCGCAACAAGTACGTTAGCGCCCGAAAGAACGCATAATTTCGCGTTGTCACAGCTTACGCCGCCGTCTACGCTGATTTCATAGTCAAGATTGTTCGATTCGGCATAATCTCTTAATTGAGTAACCTTGGGCATCATATCAGCCATAAACTTCT